>NZ_AKFK01000086.1:0-77754 GCF_000272495.1 Methylobacterium sp. GXF4
TAGGAGTGCAAGATTTTAAGTCTCGTGCGTCTACCGGTTCCGCCACGTCCGCATGGGTCCCTCGGTAGCCGCGCCGGCGCGCGCGATCAAGCGGGGGGCGTCCAGCCGTAGAGCCAGGCGTAGCGGTCGCGCATGCCGTCGGGGCCGAGGCGGCGCATCACCATGTTGCGGGCAAAGCCCATCAGGCGGCCGGAATGGTAGGTCCGGCCGTTGGAGCGGGCGGCCCATTGCACGCGCCGCACCCGGGCGGTCCGGTCGGCCGTATATGCCGCGAGCGCGGCGGCGACGTCCGCGTGGTCGGCGAGCGCCCGCCGGAGCACGGCGGCATCCTCGATCGCCAGGGCCGCGCCCTGCGCGAGGTAGGGCAGGACCGGGTGCGCCGCGTCGCCGAGCAGCGCCACCCGGCCGGCGGCCAGCGGGCGCGCCACGGCCCGGTCGGCCAGCGACCAGACCAGCCAGGAATCGGGCAGGCTCAGCAGGTCGCGCAAGGGGCCGGCGCAGCCGCGCAGATGCGCGCGCAGCACGGCGGGCTCGCCCAAGCGCCCCCAATCCTCGTCGCCCACCGCCTCGGGCACCACCGCGACGACGTTCAGGAAGCGGCCGCCGCGCACCGGGTAATGCACCACGTGCCGGCCCCGGCCGAGCCAGAGGCCCGTGGCCGGGCCCTGGAACGCCTCGGGCACCGCTTCGCTGGGGATCAGCGCGCGCCACGCCGCCGCCCGGCCCGGCCTCAGGGGCGCCGCGTCGAGATGGCCGCGCAGGCGCGAGCGCAACCCGTCGGCCCCGATCACGAGGTCGAACGGCAGGGCCTGCCCGCCACCGCTGCTTTCCGCGGTGAGCATGGCGCCGGAATCGGTCTCGGCCAGGCCGGTGATGTCGCGGCCCATCATCAGGCGGATCGCCGGACGGCTGCGCAGGGCGTCGAGCAGCAGGGTCTGCAGGTCGGCCCGGTGGATCACGTAATAGGGCGCGCCGAAGCGCTGCTGTGCCGCCGCGCCGAGGCTGACGCCGCCGATCCGGCGGCCGCTGTCGAGGGCGCGGACCTCCACCGCAGGCGGCTCGCTCGCCGCCCGGCGCAGGGCCGCCGACAGGCCGAGATCGGCCAGCACCCGGCTGGCATTCGGGGAGATCTGGATCCCGGCCCCGACTTCGCTGAAACCGGTGCGGCGCTCGATCACCGTGACGGCGTGGCCGGCATCCGACAGGGCCAGGGCCGCGGTCAGACCGCCGATGCCAGCCCCGACGATCCCGATCTCCAAGGGCGTTCGACTGTCCGAGGGCAAGGGAGGGTGCGCTACTCCGCGGCGACGGCGTCGTGCCAGACGCAGGCCTGCGGATCGGCCTGGTCGGCCTTCAGGCCGGCGCGGTAGCGATAGAGCGTCGAGCAATACTGGCAGATGATCTCGGTGTCGGCGCCCATGTCGAGGAACACGTGCGGGTGGTCGAACGGCGGCAGCGCGCCGATGCACATGAATTCCTTCACCCCGACCGCGATCACGGGCACGCCCGGCTCGTTGTGGAAGTGCGGTACCGCCTTGCCTGCCATACGGCCCTCGCCTGCCCTGCGCCCGTCCGCTGGGGCGAATCTGCCCGGACGCTCCGGGGCGTCTCGCGCCCGCTTATGCCGCCAGCCCCGCGGCCGGCGCAAGCCTCCCGAGCCGCGTACCCGCGCGCCGCCGGGTGCCGGCGGCTTGGCCTGCCGCGCCCGGCACCGTACATAGGTCCGACAGCCGATTTACGACGCCGCAAAAAGTCTCGACGATGCAACAGGAACAGGCCACCGCGCAGGGCACGCGCCGGGCGCCGGAGCCGCCGATCCACGGCCCGGAGGGATTCGAGGGCATGCGCCGGGCCGGCCGCCTGACCGCCGAGGCCCTGGACGTCCTGATGGAGGCGACCCAGCCCGGCGTCACCACCGAGGAGCTCGACAAGCTCGCCTACGAATTCGCCATGGATCACGGCGCCTATCCGGCGTCGCTGCTCTATCGCGGCTATCCCAAGTCGATCTGCACCTCGATCAACCACGTCGTCTGCCACGGCATCCCGAACGACAAGCCCCTGCGCGAGGGCGACATCGTCAATCTCGATTGCTGCCTGATCCTCGACGGCTGGCACGGCGATTCGAGCCGGATGGCCTATGTCGGCGAGGTCCCCCGCAAGGCGCAGCGCCTGTGCGAGATCACCTACGAGGCGCTGATGCGCGGCGTCGCGGCGGTGAAGCCCGGCGGCTCCACAAACGATATCGGCCGGGCGATCCAGACCTATGCCGAGAGCGAGCGCTGCTCGGTGGTGCGCGACTTCTGCGGCCACGGCCTCGGGCGGATCTACCACGACGCCCCCACCATCCTGCACTACGTCGAGGCGAGCTACGACGTGCCGCTGAAGCCCGGCCAGTTCTTCACCATCGAGCCGATGATCAATCTCGGCCGTCCGGCCGTGAAGGTGCTGGGCGACGGCTGGACCGCGGTGACCCGGGACCGCTCGCTCTCGGCCCAGTTCGAGCACACGGTGGCGGTGACCGAGACGGGCGTCGAGATCTTCACGGTCTCGCCGAAGGGGCTGCATCAGCCCATCAACCCGGCGGCCTGACCGTCCGTGGCGCCGGCCCCGGACGACGGCGCGGCGGGGCTGTTCGACGACAGCCCGACGCCCGCCGCCAAGGAGGCGCCGCATTATCACGGCCATCGCGACCGCCTACGGGAGAAGTTCGCGGCGGCCGGAGGCGAGGCCCTGCCGGATTACGAGCTGCTGGAGCTGGTCCTGTTCCGGGCGATTCCCCGCCGGGACGTGAAGCCGCTGGCCAAGGCGCTCGTCGCTCGCTTCGGCAGCTTCGCCGAGGTGGTGAGCGCCGAGCCGGCGCGGCTGATGGAGGTCGAGGGCGTCAGCGCCGGGGTCGCCGGCGATCTGAAGGTGATCGAGGCGGCGGCCCGGCGGCTCACCCGCGGGGCGCTCCGCGAGCGCGACCTCCTCAATTCCTGGGGGGCGCTCCAGGATTATCTGCGCACCACCATGGCGTTCGCGCCGCGGGAGGAATTCCGCATCCTGTTCCTCGACAAGCGCAACCACCTCATCGCCGACGAGGTGCAGGGGCGCGGCACCGTCGACCACACGCCGGTCTATCCCCGGGAGGTCGCCCGCCGGGCCCTCGAGCTCTCGGCGACCGCGATCATCCTGGCGCACAACCATCCCTCCGGAGACCCGGCGCCCTCGGCGGCCGATGTGGCGATGACGCGGGAGATTGTTTCGGTTCTGGCACCACTGAAAATTGTGGTGCACGACCATGTCATGCTCGGTCGAAACGGACATGCCAGCCTGAAAGGCCTCAAGCTGATCTGATCTTCCTGCCGTCTTGAGCGTTGTCGACCGCGCGTATAGCCCTGTTGGGGGTGGCGCGCCTCTTGCCTGAAGAGCGAGAGCGTGAGGGAGAAGCGGAATGGCGTTGACGGCCTTCGACGAGATGAACGGGATCGTCAACGGTGCCGCCGACCCGGCCGCCGTCCGCGACGCCTACGGCAAGCTGAAGACCTGGCTCGAGACCACGCCGCCCGAGCATTTCAACACCCGAAGGAGCCAGGCCGAGCTGCTGTTCCGCCGGATCGGCATCACCTTCGCGGTCTACGGCGACAACGAATCGACCGAGCGGCTGATCCCGTTCGACATCATCCCGCGGGTGATCACCAAGCCGGAATGGGATTTCCTGGAGCGCGGGCTGAAGCAGCGGGTGACCGCGATCAACCTGTTCCTGAAGGACGTCTACGGCGCCCAGGAATGCATCAAGGCCGGCATCATCCCGGCCGATCTCGTCTACCGGAACGCCCATTACCGGATGGAGATGCGCTCGTTCCGGGTGCCCCACGACCTCTACGTCCACGTCGCCGGGATCGACATCGTCCGCACCGGCGAGAAGGATTTCTTCGTCCTCGAGGACAATGCCCGGATCCCGTCCGGGGTCTCCTACATGCTGGAGAACCGGGAGGTGATGCTGCGCCTGTTTCCGGACCTGTTCTCCAAGCACCGGGTCGCCCCCGTCGAGAATTATCCCGACGCCCTGCTCGCCACCCTGCGCAGCCTGGCCCCGGGCTCGGCCACCCGCGACCCGACCGTGGTCCTGCTCACACCCGGCCGCTACAACTCGGCCTTCTACGAGCACTCGTTCCTGGCCGACAAGCTCGGCGTCGAGCTGGTGGAGGCCTCCGACCTCTTCACCAAGGACGACGTCGTCTACATGCGCACCACCGAGGGGCCGCGCCGGGTCGACGTGATCTACCGCCGCCTCGACGACGATTTCCTGGATCCCCTCGTCTTCCGGCCGGATTCGGTCCTCGGCGTGCCGGGCCTGATGAACGCCTACGAGCGCGGCTCCGTGACATTGGCCAACGCGGTCGGGACCGGCATCTCCGACGACAAGGCGGTCTACAGCTACATGCCGGAGATCGTGAAGTTCTTCACCGGCGAGGAGCCGATCCTGCACAACGTGCCGACCTATCGCTGCCGCGAGAAGGACTCCTTCGCCTACGTGATGGACAACCTGTCCGAGCTGGTGGTGAAGGAGGTCAACGGCTCCGGCGGCTACGGCATGCTGGTCGGGCCGCATGCGAGCAAGCGCGAGATCGAGGATTTCGCCAAGAAGCTGAAGCACGCGCCGGACGGCTTCATCGCCCAGCCGACCCTGTCGCTCTCGACCTGCCCGACCTTCGTCGCCTCCGGGGTCGCCCCGCGCCACGTCGACCTGCGGCCCTTCGTGCTGTGCGGCGCCGACCAGATCCGCATCGTGCCCGGGGGGCTGACCCGGGTCGCGCTGAAGGAAGGCTCCCTGGTCGTCAATTCCAGCCAGGGCGGTGGTACCAAGGATACCTGGGTGCTCGACGCTTGAGGGAGTCGCCGCTCCACCCGTTCTGACGCGCCGCCTGCCGCCGAGCCGAGTCGCACACCATGCTGTCCAGGACTGCCGACAACCTCTTCTGGCTCTCGCGCTACGTCGAGCGCGCCGACTTCGTCGCGCGCATCCTCGACGCGGCGCACCGGCTGGCCTCGCTGCCCACGAGCTATGGCGGCGGTGAGACCAACGAGTGGGAATCCGCCCTCGCCTCGGCGGGCGACCCCGACCTGTTCAAGCCGCATTACAGCGTGATCAACGCCGACACGGTCTGCGACTTCCTGGCCTTCAGCCCGCACAACCCGTCCTCGATCCGCTCCTGCATCGAGTCCGCCCGCGAGAATGCCCGCTCGGTGCGCACCGCGCTCACCACCGAGATGTGGGACGCGATCAACGGCGCCTGGCTGGAGCTGCGCAACTACAGCGGCAAGGAGCTCAGCCGCGACGAGTTCGGCCGGTTCCTCGATTGGGTGAAGACCGTCTCGCTGACCTTCGACGGCTCGGCCTTCCGCACCATGCTGCGCAACGACGCGTTCTGGTTCACCCGCCTCGGCACGGCGATCGAGCGGGCCGACAACACCGCGCGCATCCTCGACGTGAAGTACCAGATCCTGCTGCCGCAGAACGAGACAGTGGGCGGCAGCCTCGACTACTTCCAGTGGACCACGATCCTGCGCGAGGTCTCGGCTTTCAACGCCTATCACTGGGTCTATCGCGAGAGCGTCAAGCCGCTGCTCGTCGCCGACCTGCTGATGCTGAACAAGCAGATGCCGCGCTCGTTTGCCAATTGCTACGGCGTGATCGTGGAGTATCTCGACCTGATCGCCGACGCCTACGGACGGCGCGGCCCGAGCCAGCGCCTGGCCGGGAACATGCTGGCCAAGCTCGAGAGCGAGGATATCGACCGCGTGTTCAATTCGGGCCTCCACGAGTTCGTCGAGGCCTTCATCGCGGAGAACAACAGGGTGGGCGAAGCCATCGCCAAGCAGTATCTGGTCGGCTAGCGGATCATCCCGGGGCTCGGATCCGGGACGGTGCGCCGAGAACGTGACGCCGCATCATCGTCGCCTGATGGCCGGCGAGACCCGTTCGGGATGATGCAATCGGACGAGACGGACAGGCCCGGCGCATGCGCATCCGCGTGGTCCACGAGACCATCTACACCTACGAGCAGCCGGCCCGTGGCCTGGTGCAGGTCATGCGCCTGACGCCCCGGGACCATGACGGGCAATATGTCCGCAGCTGGCGGATCGACACCTCCATCGACGGGCGGCTCACCGCCCGGGAGGACGGGTTCGGCAACATCGTCCACTGGTTCACGCCCGACGCGCCGGCGGACGCGCTGACCATCCGGGTCACCGGCGCGGTCGATACCGAGGACACCCACGGGGTGATCCGCGGCACGGTCGAGCGTCTGCCGGACGAGTTCTACCTGCGGGATACGGATCTCTGCACGACGACCCCGGAACTCCAGATCTTCGCCGAGCGGGTCGCCACCGACGGCGACGGCACGCCGCTCGCCGTGCTGCACCGCCTGCGCGCCGCGGTTCCTCAGGCGGTGGCCTACGAGCCCGGGCCGGCCGTCAACGGCGTGCCGTCCGGGAAGGCCTTCGCCGCCGGCAAGGGCATCTGCCAAGATCTGACCCACGTGTTCATCGCCGCCGCCCGGCATCTCGGCATCCCGGCGCGCTACGTGGCGGGGTATCGCGCCCGCGACGACGGTGAGGCCGATGTCGAGGCCCCGCACGGCTGGGCCGAGGCCCTGGTGCCGAATCTCGGCTGGGTCGCGTTCGATGCCTGCTACGAGAACGCCCCGTCCGACGGCTACATCCGCGTCGCCACCGGGCTGGACTATCTCGGCGCGGCCCCGATCCGCGGCAGCCGCACCGGCGGCGGGACCGAGACCCTGGACGTCAAGCTCCGCGTCGAGCAAGGCAGGGACGCCACGCAATCCTGATTCCCTGCCTGATTCCCTGAAGTCGGGCCGCCGGCCGCATGCCAGCCGGAGGCCCCCGCGAGAGCCCGAGATCCATGACCTACTGCGTCGGTGTCCTCGTCGAGGAGGGGCTCGTGATGGTCGCCGACACCCGCACCAATGCGGGGCTCGACGACATCTCGACCTACCGCAAGCTCCATCATTTCAACGTGCCCGGCGAGCGGGTCATGATGCTGGCCTCGGCCGGCAACCTGTCGATCACCCAATCGGTCCTGAGCCTGCTGCAGGAAGGCGTGCCCGGCGAGGACGGCGAGCCGGCCCAGAAGCTGATCGAGGCGCCGACCATGTTCCAGGCGGCGCAGCTCATCGGCCGCGCCATCCGGCGGGTCCGGGCGATCGAGAAGGACGGGTTCGAGGCGGCCAGCATCCGGTTCTCGATCTCGCTGCTGTTCGGCGGCCAGATCGCCGGCGAGGCGATGCGGCTGTTCCTGATCTATTCGGCCGGCAACTTCATCGAGTGCAGCACCGATGCGCCGTTCCTCCAGATCGGCGAGCACAAATACGGCAAGCCGATCCTCGACCGGGCGGTGAAGTTCGAGAGCGACCTCTACGACGCCCTGAAGGTGAGCCTCGTCTCGATGGATTCGACCATGCGGTCGAATCTCGGCGTCGGCCTGCCGATCGACATCGCCGTGGCCCGGCGGAACGCCCTGGTCCTCGAGGTGAACCACCGGATCGAGGCCGGCGAGGGTTATTTCCACGACCTGCGGGAGCGCTGGTCGGCGGCGCTCCGGGCCGCGCACCGGGCGATCCCGCGTCCGCCCTACGGCCCCGCTGCGCCGTAAGGTCAGCTCACCGCTTCGGCCTCCCGCCCGGCGGGCTGGGCCATCGAGCGGGTGTAATCCTCCCAGAGCGCCGCATAGAGCGGCACCTCGCGCAGCAGATCGTCGTGGCGGCCGTCGCCCAGCAGCCGGCCGCCGTCGAGGATCAGGATCCGGTCGGCCTGGCGTGCGGCGGCGAGGTGGTGCGTGACCAGGATCAGCAGCCGGTCGCGGCCCCAGGCCGTGAGGTTCCGCTCCAGCGCCAGGGCGGCTTCGGGGTCCAGAAAGGCAGTCGGCTCGTCGAGGAGCGCGACCGGCGGGTTGCGGATCACCGCCCGGGCGATGGACAGGCGCTGGCGCTGGCCGCCGGACAGGATCCGGCCGCCCTCCCCGAGCGCGGTGTCGAGGCCTTGGGGCAGGGTCTCGACCAGCGCCCCCAATCCGGCGAAGCGCAGCGCCGCTTCGATCGCCGCCGCGTCGGGACGCTGCCCGGCGAGATTCTCCCGCAGGCTCCCGGAGAACAGCATCGTATCCTGATCCACGGTGCCGATCCGGCCGCGCAGCCAGCGGGGATCGTAATCGCGCAGGTCCGCGCCGCCGATCTCCACGCGACCGGTATAGTCGCGCTGCAGGCCGAGCAGGATGCGCAACAGGGTGGACTTGCCCGAGCCGTTGCGCCCGACGATGGCGACGATGCCCCGCTCCGGCAGCACCGTGCTGAGATCCTGCAGGGCCGGCCGCGCCGTACCCGGATAGGTCAGCGACACGCCATCGAGCCGGATGCCGCCTCGGCCGAGCCGGCGCAGGGGCGGATGGCGGCTCGCCCGCTCGCGGGGCAGGTCGAGGAAGCTGCCGATCTCCCGGATCGCGACGTTCACCTCCTGGGCCATGCGCAGGATGTCCGCGCTGCTCAGGAGCGGGCCGGTGATCCGGGCCGAGACGACCTGGATCGCCAGGAACTCGCCGACGGTCAGATGGCCGCCATAGATGCGCCAGCAGCCGACGCCGATCACCAGCAGCGTCACGGCCCGGGACACCGCCTGGGACCGCAGCCCGTAGCGGCGCTGGAGGTCCATCACGGCGCTGAGCTCGCCGAGGACGCTGGCGATGACCGCGTCCCAGCGGCGCATGCGCGGCCCTTCCAGGGCGAGCGCCTTCACGGTGGGCAACCCGTTCACGGTCTCCGCCAGCGTGCCGTCGCGGACGCTGACCGCTTGGTAGTAGGCTTTCGCGGATTTCCAGATTCCGCTGATCTGGTTGCTGGCGATCACGACGATCACCGGCGCCGCCGCGGCCAGCGCCAGGCCGACGGCGAGGTCGTAGTAGAACACGAGGCCGAACGCGACGAGCGCGCCGCCGGCATCGATCACCGAGTTCGGGATCTGATGCAGGACGAAGTCCCGGATTTTCGTGACCTGCTGGAAATGGTTCAGCACCTCGCCGGACTTGAAGTTCGCCCCGTCGATCCGCACGCGCAGGAGATGGGCGAAAACCCGGCGCGACATCCGGCGGTCGAGATGGACCGCCAGGTCGATGATCAGGCGCCCCCGGAACGCGGTGAGCGCGACCTCCGCGCCGATCGACAGGAGGGCGAGCATGGCCAGTCCGAGCAGGGGCAGGTCGGCCCGCCCGGCCACGATCGCGTCGACGATCCGCTGCGTGGCGACCGGGAAGACCAGCCCGACGCCGTAGCCTGCCGCGATGGCGAGGAGCAGCCGGGCCACCTGGCCCCGGCGCAATGCGAGGGAACGGCCGAGCCAGCGCCAGCCAAAGGACGAACGGTCTGCGCGCAACGCCACCCTCCGAATCGGGGGCGGATTGAGACATAGTTTGCTGCGGCTGACGACCTGCGCCCGTGTCGGGTCGGCACCTCATCCGCCCCGCGGGCCGATCGCGGCGACGCAGGGCGCGGGCTCCCAGGGCAGGATCGTGCTCAGCGTTCGAGAACGACGCGGGGGGGGGGCGACGCTTACTCAGCCCAGGGGGCGAGGAAGGCCCGGGCCGCGGCGGCGGGGTCGGGCGCACGCATGAGCCCGCCCATCACGGCGATGCCGGCCGCCCCGGCATCCCGGCATTCCGGGATCCGATCCGGCGTGATGCCGCCGAGCGCGACCACCGGCAAGCCGGCGCGGCAGGCCGCCGCGATGCCGTCCGGGCCCAGGGCCGGGCCGTAGCCGGGCTTGCTGGCGGTGGGATAGATCGGGCTCAGAGTGACGTAGTCGGCGCCGGCAAGTGCGGCGGCCTCGACCTCGACGGGTGCATGGGCCGAGACGCCGATCAGGGCGTCTGGCCCGAGCGCCGCGCGGGCGGACGCGACCATGTCCGGACCGGTCCCACCGCCGAGATGCACCCCATCGGCATTGAGCGCCCGGGCCAGCGCGACATCGCCGCCGACCGTCAGGAATGCGCCCGCCGCGCGGATCCGGCCGGCGAGGCCGGCGCCAAGCGCGCGGCGCGCCTCCGGATCGAGATCGCGGTCGCGGAACCAGACCCAGCGCACGCCGCCGTCGAGCAGCGCCTGCACGGTCTCCATCAGCGGACGCGACAGCCCGTGCCGGTCCGTCACCGCCAGGAGCGGCGACGGCAAGCTCCTCACGAGCCGACGAGGCCGAGCTGCGGGCTCGACGGGTCGGCCCTGCCCCGGCGCGGGATCCGGCCGGCAAGATAGGCGTCGCGCCCCGCCTCGACGGCCCGGCCCATGGCGCGGGCCATCCGGACCGGGTCGTCGGCCTTGGCGATGGCGGTGTTGATCAGGCAGGCGGCCGCGCCCAGCTCCATGGCAATCACCGCGTCGGAGGCCGTGCCGATACCCGCATCGACGATCACCGGCACCCCGGCCCGGCGGCAGATCAGCTCGATATTGGCCGGGTTGGCCACCCCCATGCCGGAGCCGATCAGCGAGCCCATCGGCATGATCGCGGCGCAGCCAAGATCTTCCAAGCGCTGGCAGACCACGGGATCGTCGTTGCAATAGGGCAGCACCACGAAGCCTTCGTCCACAAGGTGGCGGCAGGCTTCGATCAGCTCGGCCACGTCCGGGTAGAGGGTCTCGCGGTCGCCGATCACCTCGACCTTGATCCAGTTGGTGTCGAGCGCCTCGCGGGCGAGCTCGGCGGTCATGATCGCGTCGCGGGCGGTCTCGCAGCCGGCGGTGTTGGGCAGGAAGCGCTTGCCCTTGAGGATGCGCACCGTGTCGGAGCCGTGGCCCTGGAGCGAGACCCGGCGGATCGAGGCGGTCACCACCTCGGCCCCGGAGACCGCGACGGCGTCGCGCATGATCGCCTGGGTCGGGTAGCCGGCGGTGCCGATGAACAGCCGGGACGCCAGCTCGACGCCCGCGACGGTGAAGCGATCCGCCTCGGCCTCGGCGCGCAGCGGCGTGACATTCTGGTCCATGATCAACCTCCCTGCATGGCGCGGACGATCTCGACGCGGTCGCCCTCCGTGACCGGCGTCTCGTCCCAGTCCCGGCGGCGCAGCACGCGCCCGTTCAGCGCGATGGCGACGCCCTGCGGGCTCTCGATGCCGATCTCCTCGGCCTCGGCCCGGAACAGGGCCGCGACGGTCTCGACCGCGAGATCCCGCGGTTCTCCGTTCACCAGAAGCTTCATGCCGAGGCCCTCCGGGGTTCGGGTTGGTCGAAGCGCGAGCGGGTGAACGGTTTGGCGATCTCCGGCAGCGCGCCCCGCGTGATGAGTTCGGCCACCGCATCGGCGGTGACCGGAGCGAGCAGGTAGCCGTTGCGGTGATGGCCGGTGGCGGCGACCAGGCCCGGCGCGAGGATGTCGATGATCGGCGCATCGTCGTCCGAGGTCGGGCGGTAGCCACTCCACACGGCCTCGACCTCCATCTCCTCGATGCCCGGCAGGACCCGGCGGGCGCCTTCGAGCAGCGCGTAGAGGCCGCCGGCGGTGACGCCCGGACGGAAGCCGCAATCCTCCACGGTTGCGCCGACGATGAGCTGGCCGTCGCTCTTCGGCGCCATGTGGACCTGCTCGGTCCAGATCATCCGACTGAGCGTGCCGGTGCGGGCATTGGTGCGCAGGGCCAGAGACTGGCCCTTGAGGGGGCGCACCGGCAGGGCGAGGCTCTCGGGCAGCAGGCCGCCCTCCCCGCTCCAGGCGCCCGAAGCGAGGACGACCGTGCCGGCCGCCACGCCCTGATCGCCCGCGCGGAGACCGGTGACCGTCCCGCCGGACCAGTCGAGCCCGGTGACGGCTGTGCGTTCCACCAGGATCACGCCGGCGCGCCGGCAGGCCTCGGCCAGCGCCGCCATGACGAGACGCGGATCGACCTGGTGATCCAGCGGGCAATGGACGCCGGCAGTGACGGAGGGGCGCAAGCCCGGCTCCAGGCGGCGTACCTCTGTGCCCGGCAGCCACTGGGCGTCGAGCCCGGACCGGCGCTGCAGATCGTAGCGGAAGCGTAGGCGCTCGACCTCGTCGCGGCCGATGGCGACCACGACGGTCCCGTCCGGCCGATAGTCGATCGGCAGTCCGGTCTCCGCCTCCAGCGCGTCGCGGAAAGCCGGCCAGAGCCGCAGCGATTCGAGGGCGAGCGGCAGAAGTGGATCCGAGCCGGGCTCGTGCTCGGCGGCCGGGGCGAGCATGCCGGTGGCGGCCAGGCTCGCGCCGGCCCCGATCGTGTCGCGCTCGACCACGACCACCGCGCGGCCCGCCCGGGCGAGCCGCCACGCGATCGACAGGCCGATCAGCCCGCCGCCGACGATGGCGACATCGGCCCGCGCGGGCAAGGTTTCCTGCGCGGCCAGGCCGGTCGGGCTACGGCGGCGTCCGATCGGTGAAACGGGGCGGTCATAGGCCAAAGTCATCTCCGCGGAATTCCGTCGCGAAGATCGGGCCGTCTGCTTCGGTACGAAGCTGTGGCCTGCCTGTCGGGCGGCCGCGGTCCAATCCCTACGCCGGTATGAGCCGGATCAGGTTCAAAGGATTTCCGCGCCGCAGGTCCGGGTGGACGTGCCAGCGGTTTCTCAGCCCCTTGCCGGGGATCTCCCTGGAACAGGCATAGATCTGGTCGCGCGGGGCGCGCCGGTCAACCCCGGCGCCCGCCGGTGGCGCGAGCGGGGGCGAACAAACGGCCGGCGGCCGTCACAGCACGGAGGGAAGAGCAGAGACGACGCGCCGCTCAGCTCGGCGCGCGCGGCCGCAGGAATTTCGGCCGGAACACCGCCATGGGCTCGCGGAAGCCGTCCAGCACGTGCTCGCCCAGCGGCACCGGATCGCCCCACAAAAAATCCACGAACGGTTTCGACATCAGAAGCGGCTCGCCCAGGAGGCGGTTGAGCTGGGCGAGCCGGCTCGCGAGATTCACGTCCCGGCCGATCACCGTGAAGTCGAGCCGCGAGCCAGAGCCGACATTGCCGTAGGCAGCCTCGCCGTGGTGCAGCGCGATTCCCGCCGCCACCGGCACCGAGAATTGGTGGAGGGCGTTGGCCTCGTCGAGGGCGGCCAAAGCGTTCTGGGCCGCGGTGAGCGCGCCCTTGGCGGCGCCCCCGAGATCGTCGCCGGATTCCCGGAAGATCGCCAGCAGGCCGTCGCCCAGATACTTTAGGACCTCGCCGCCCTCGCGCTCGATCGGCGGCACCAGGCAGTCGAAGAACACGTTGAGCAGCCCCACCGCCTCCTCGGGGGTCATGTCGGCGGAGGTGCGGGTGTAGTCGCGCATGTCGGCGAACAGGATCGCCGAACGGATCCGCGTCACCTGCCCGCGGCGGATATCGCCCGCCAGGATCGCGCGGTGCGGCTCGTCGCCGACATAGAGCCGCAGGACATGGTCCAGCTGCTTGTTGAGGACGCGCATCTCCACCACGGCGGCGAGCGCCGGCATGACGAAGCGCATGATCGCGATGTCGTCGTCGCCGAACCCTTCCGGTGCCTTGGTGGCGAAGGTGATGCCGTTCTTGGTGCCGTTGGTGAAGAAGAGCGGCGCGACGACGTAATGGGTGTAGCCGCCGGCCTTCAGGTCTGGGATGATCGCGAAGGCGTCGTCCGGGGTCTCGGCGACGTCGAGGATCAGCCATTCGCCGGTCTCGTGGACCGTGTGGAACGGGCTGTTGAGATAGGCCTCCTGCGAGCGGCCTCCGTGCGGGAACAGGCGCACGCTGGTGCCGCCGTCCCGGGTCCAGACCCGCCCGACCCCGGCATATTCCGAGTGCAGCGTGTCGATCGCCGTGGAGGCCCGGTCCACCGGCACGCCAATGGCGATCAGCCGCTCGGCGAGGCCGGAGAGCATGTCCTCGGCCTTCTGCAGCCGGGCGCCCTCGCCCAGCAGCCAGTCGCGAATGCCCACGGAGGGCTGGAGCGCGCCGAAGGGCACGTCGTCGGCCTCGGACCCGTCCGCGAAGGCCGTCGGCAATCCGGGCGTTGGCGGGCGGCGTTCGAGCATGGCGCCACTGTGGATGCCGCGCAACCCCGTGGCTGCGCGGTCGTAGGGAGAGGCGCCGCGGGGGCCGCGACGGGGGCTTAGTTGTCCAGGAAGCTCCGGAGCTTCCGGCTGCGCGACGGGTGCTTCAGCTTGCGCAGGGCCTTGGCCTCGATCTGCCGGATGCGCTCGCGGGTCACCGAGAATTGCTGGCCGACCTCTTCGAGGGTGTGGTCGGTGTTCATCCCGATGCCGAAGCGCATGCGCAGGACACGCTCCTCGCGCGGGGTCAACGACGCCAGGACGCGGGTCGTGGTCTCGCGCAGGTTCGACTGGATCGCCGCGTCGATCGGCAGGACGACGTTCTTGTCCTCGATGAAGTCGCCGAGGTGGCTGTCCTCCTCGTCGCCGATGGGCGTCTCGAGGGAGATCGGCTCCTTGGCGATCTTCAGGACCTTGCGGACCTTCTCCAGCGGCATGGCCAGCTTCTCGGCCAGCTCCTCCGGGGTCGGCTCGCGGCCGATCTCGTGCAGCATCTGGCGCGAGGTCCGGACGATCTTGTTGATCGTCTCGATCATGTGCACCGGGATGCGGATCGTGCGGGCCTGGTCGGCGATCGAGCGGGTGATCGCCTGCCGTATCCACCAGGTGGCGTAGGTCGAGAACTTGTAGCCGCGCCGGTACTCGAACTTGTCGACCGCCTTCATCAGGCCGATGTTGCCCTCCTGGATCAGGTCCAGGAACTGCAGGCCGCGGTTCGTGTACTTCTTGGCGATCGAGATCACGAGGCGCAGGTTCGCCTCGATCATCTCCTTCTTGGCCTGCCGGGCCTCGCGCTCGCCCTTCTGGACCATGTTGACGATGCGGCGGTACTCGCCGATTTCCAGGCCGGTCTCGGAGGCGAGGTCGAGGATCTGGGCGCGCAGCTCCGACACCTGCTTCGAGCCGCGCTCGACCAGGTTCTTCCAGCCCTTGCCGCCCAGGGTGCCGACGCGCTCCATCCAGTTCGGATCGAGCTCGTAGCCCTGGTAGTGGCGCAGGAACTCGTCGCGGGCGACGCCGTGGCTCTCGGCATAGCGCATCAGCCGGCCCTCGTGGCCGATCAGCTGCTTGTTGATCGAGTAGAGCTGGCCGACCAGCGCCTCGATGCGGTTGTTGTTGAGCGACAGCGACTTCACGTCGGCGACGACGCTGTCCTTCAGCTCGATCTGCTTCTGGTCCTGGGCCGGGCTGTTCTTCTCGCCGGCGGCCTTGCGCTCGGCGCCCTCGGTCTGGAACTTGCGCAGCTTGCGGTAGTTCGCGGCGATCGCGTCGAAGGTCTCGAGGACCCGCGGCTTGATCTCGGCTTCCATCGCGGCGAGCGAGACGTTGTTCTCGAGGTCGTCCTCGTCGTCGCCGCCCTCCGGGGGCGCCGGCGGCTCGCCGTCCTCGGCGCCTTCCTCGCCCTCGCCTTCGGCGATCTGCGGCGCGTTCTTGCCGTCCGGGCCGGCATAGGTCGCCTCGAGATCGATGATGTCGCGCAGGAGGACCTTGCCCTCCACGAGCTCGTCCCGCCAGATGATGATCGCCTGGAAGGTCAGCGGGCTCTCGCAGAGGCCCGCGATCATCGCCTCGCGGCCGGCCTCGATGCGCTTGGCGATCGCGATCTCGCCCTCGCGGGACAGGAGCTCCACCGAGCCCATCTCGCGCAGGTACATCCGCACCGGATCGTCGGTCCGGTCGGTCGGCTCCTTGGTGGTCGTGGTGACCGCGACGGCGCGCGTCGGCGCGACCTCGGCCACCTCGCCGCCCTCGGCCTCTTCCTCTTCGCCGTCGGCGCCGTTGGCGGTCTTCTCGCCGGCCGCCGCCTCGTCGGTCTCCTCCGCCTCGACCACGTTGATGCCCATCTCGGACAGCTGCGACAGCACGTCCTCGAGCTGGTCGGGGTCGGATTGGCCCTCGGGCAGGACCTCGTTGACCTCTTCGTAGGTCACGTAGCCGCGCTTCTTGGCGAGCTTGACCATCCGCTTGACCGAAGCATCCGTCAGGTCGAGGAGCGGCCCGTCGGTCTGCTGCTCGGGGGCAGCGTCCGTCTCGTCCCGTTCCGTTGCCTTCGTCGCCATGATCAGCCTATTGTTTCGGATGCGGCGCGCTGCGGAGGCCTGAAGAAGGCCGCTCCACGCCGTCGGCGCCGCGATACTTGCGAGTGGCTCCGGATTGCTCCGGACGCCTTGGGTCGTCGGGTTCCGTATGCAAGCCCGAGGCTTGACCGAATGTTAACTATGGCGCGGCTCTGCCCGTCGCCACCGCCATCGCACAGCCGTCATGCGGCGGTCGAGTCGTTCGACACCGGCTTGTCGGCTTCAGCCTCGGCGGCGATGACGGTCTCCAGCCTCGCCTTGACTTCGCAGAGCCATGCCCACCCGGCATCGGTCGGATCGTCCTCAAACGCCTGCCGTGCTTCGCGAAGTTCGCTATGTAGCGCTCCTGCCTGCCGGTGCAAGATCATCGCTTGTCTGAGAGCGTCCCCGCGCTGCTGCGGATCGGCGTGCGGAGACAGCGTAATGCGGTCGCGCGAGCGGGCGAGCGCGAGAATCCGCTCCGCCGCCTCTCCGAGACCGGCCCGTGTGATGCGGCTTTGCAACAGGTCGGCGTTCGTTTGTCCGTCCTCTGCGGCACAAGCGACCAGGACCGACAGGAGCGCCCGGGCGTCGGGATCCTCGAAGTCGAGTTCCGCGACCTCGTCGCCGAACTCGGCCAGCATTTCGGGGTGGACCAGCAGCGTTCCGGCGATCACCGCCTCGCGCACCGGCGCCGCCCCGGAGAAGCCGGCCGAGGCGGTCATCGAGGCGCTGGGGCTGCCGGTGATGCGCGGCGAGACCGGCTCGCCCGGACGGGTGAAGCGACGGCCCTGCCCCTTCGGACCCGGCCCGGGCCCGGCCGCACGCGCGCCGCGGGGCGACAGGCTGCGCAGCCGCTCCTCGATGTCGTCGCGATAATAGCGCTTCACCGTCTCGTCGCGGATTGTGGCGACGGTGGCGCGCAGCGTCTGGGTGAGCCCCGCCCGCCGCTCCGGCGTGTCGACCGGGCCGGATTCGAGCGCCCGGCGCCAGAGCAGTTCCGACAGGGGCAGCGCGGCTTGCAGCACCTGGTCGATCGCGCCCGGTCCGCCCGAGCGCAGGAGGTCGTCGGGGTCCTGGCCGCCGGGCAGCAGGGCGATCCGCAGGGACCGGCCCGGCTCAAGGGCCGGCAGCGCGATGTCGAGGGCGCGGAAGGCCGCCCGCTGGCCGGCCTTGTCGCCGTCGAAGCACAGGATCGGCTCGTCGGCATGGCGCCAGAGCAGGGCGAGCTGCTCCTCGGTGAGGGCGGTGCCGAGGGGCGCCACGGTCTCGGGATGGCCGGCCAGCGTCATGGCGATGACGTCGACATAGCCCTCGACCGCGATGATCGAGCCGCGCTCGTGCGCCGCCTTGCGGGCGCCGTGCAGGTTGTAGAGCGTCCGGCCCTTGTGGAAGAGCGGCGTCTCGGGGGAGTTCAGGTACTTGGCGCGGACCTCCTTGGAGAGCGCCCGCCCCCCGAAGGCGACGACCCGGCCGCGCGTGTCGGTGATCGGGAACATCACCCGGTCGCGGAAATAATCGTACGGGACTGAGACATCCTCGCCGCCGGCGAGGAGCCCGAGCTCGACCATCAGCGCCTTGTCGACCCCCTGCCCGGCCAGATGATCGCGCAGGGCGTAGCGCTCGTTCGGCGCGTAGCCGAGCCGGAAGGCCCGCTGCGTCTCGTCCTTGAGCCCCCGGCGTTCGAGATAGGCGCGGGCCTCGCTACCCTGCCCCGAACGCAGCCGCTCCTCGAACCACCGGGCGGCCATCTCCATGACCTCGATGGCGCCGGCGCGCTTCTGCTCGGTGGCGCGGTTGTCTTCCGTGGGCGCCGGCAGGCTGACGCCGGCCTCGCTCGCCAGCCGCTCGACCGCTTCGGGGAAGCTCAGCCCCTCGGTCTCCATCAGGAAGGTGAAGATGTCGCCGTGCTTGGACGAGGAGAAGCAGTGATAGAACTGCTTCTGGTCGTTCACGTAGAAGGACGGCGTCTTCTCGGCGTTGAACGGCGACAGGCCGCGCCATTCCCGGCCGGCCTTCTTGAGCTGCACCCGCCGCCCGACCACGGAGGAGGCCGGCAGCCGGGCGCGGATCTCTTCCAGGATGTGGGGTGGATAGCGCACGGGGCCTGCGGGTCGATGGCTTGACCGCTGGATATAGCGCGACGGGGGTGCCCGAGTCCCGCCCGGTCGATCGATGGCGCGATCGGGCGGGGGATTGCGGGGAGAGCCGGAGGTCCGAGCCTCAGCCCTTGGCCGCCAGCGCGGCCTTCACCAGCCCGCTCGCCTTGCCGAAATCCATGCGGCCCGCGAAGGTGCCCTTCAGGGCGGCGATGACCTTGCCCATGTCCTTCTGGCCGGCGGCGCCGGTCTCGAGGATCGCGGCATCGACCGCCGCCTTCATCTCCGCCTCGTCCATCTGCTTGGGCAGGAACGCCTCGATGATCGCGATCTCGGCGCGCTCGTTGGCGGCGAGCTCCGGGCGTCCGCCCTGCTCGTAGACCGAGGCGGATTCCGTGCGCTGCTTAATCATCTTCTGGAGGAGCGACAGGATCTCCTCGTCGGAGGCCGGCTCCTTGCCGAGGCCGCGGGCCTCGATATCCTTGTCCTTCAGGGCGGCCTGGATCATCCGCACGGTGGCGAGCTTGTCCTTGTCGCCGGCCTTCATGGCCTCCTTCATCTCGGTGGTGAGGCGGGCGCGCAGCATCTCGATAAACCTTCCGACGGGAGAAACGGGGGGCTGGCCTGCAGTTTGCGGGTGTTGAGCGGCTTCGGCCACAGGGCCACATTGACCCCATCGCGGGCCGCTCGCTAAGAGCGCCGCACACGATCATGCCGCCAGCCGAGCGCGCCGCAACGCGGTGCCTGCCTTCGGCCGCACATAAGCGAGACCGACCCGATGCTGCAAGACGCCGCCGCGCAGGCCTCAGGCCCCTCCGCCCCCGAGCCCTGGGCCGAGCCCGTGGCGACGGCCCTGCTGGTTCTGGCGGACGGGACCATCCTCGAAGGCTTCGGCATCGGCCGGACGGGCGTCGCCGACGGCGAGGTCTGCTTCAACACGGCGATGACCGGGTACCAGGAGATCCTGACCGACCCGTCCTATGCCGGGCAGATCGTCACCTTCACCTTCCCGCATATCGGCAATGTCGGCACCAACGACGAGGATCTGGAGAGCCTCGAGGCGGCCCCGGCCTCGGGCGTGCGCGGCACCGTCATCGCCTCGGCGGTGACCAAGCCGTCGAGCTGGCGCTCCTCGTCGCATCTCGACGGCTGGCTCGATGCCCGCGGCATCGTCGGCATCACCGGGATCGACACGCGCGCGCTCACCGCGCGCATCCGCGACAACGGCATGCCCAACGCCGTGATCGCCAACGATCCCGAGGGCCGGTTCGACCGCGAGGCCCTGAAGGCGCGGGCCGCCGCCCTGGCCCCCATGGAGGGGCTCGACCTCGTGCCGCCGGTGACCAGCCGCGCGACCACGGAATGGTCGGAGACCGTCTGGGCCCTCGGCGACGGCTACGGCAAGCGCGCGCCCGGCGAGGGCCTGAAGGTGGTGGCGATCGATTACGGCGTGAAGCGCAACATCCTTCGCCTGCTCGCCCAGGCCGGCTGCGACGTCACCGTGGTCCCGGCCACGACCAGCGCCGAGGAGATCCTGGCGCTGAAGCCGGACGGCGTGTTCCTGTCGAACGGCCCTGGCGACCCGGCGGCGACCGGTGCCTACGCCGTCCCGGTGATCCGCAAGCTGCTCGACGAGAAAGTGCCGACCTTCGGCATCTGCCTCGGGCACCAGCTCATGGGCCTCGCGCTCGGCGGCCGGACCGTGAAGATGGGCCAGGGCCATCACGGCGCGAATCACCCGGTGAAGGACAAGACCACCGGCAAGGTCGAGATCGTGTCGATGAATCACGGCTTCGCGGTGGATCCCGCGAGCCTGCCCGCCAGCGCGGTCGAGACCCATGTCTCGCTGTTCGACGGCTCGAATTGCGGCCTGACGCTCACCGACCGGCCCGCCTTCTCGGTGCAGCACCACCCGGAAGCCTCGCCGGGCCCGCGCGACAGCCACTACCTGTTCGAGCGCTTCGTCACGCTGATGCGCTCCGGCGAGCCCGAGAAGGCCGCGAACGCCTGAGCGGTGAGGGACTGTCGGCGCGGTCCCATTCAGGCCGCGCCGGGGTCACAAAATCCGCGAATTCCGGCGGCTTAACCGTCCCATCGACGGACAGCGCATGGCGGTTCCGTCCGAGGGGATTGCCGGATGACCATCGACGAGGCACGCGACGACTTCTCCCGCCTGCACCGTACCTTCACGTTCCATCTCGGTGTCGCGGCCAGCCTCGCCTGGGCGACCGCGCTCTACGCCGCCCTCTACGCTCCCTGGGTGCGCAACATCCGCGCCCTGATCGATCCGGCCGCCGGCCTCGACCGGGTCGAGAGCACGGTCTCCTACCTGTTCGCGATGCCGGCCGTCCTCGCCTTCGCCTGGGTCTCCCTGTATTTCGGCCGGGAGATGCTGCGCCGGGCGCAGACGCTCTCGAACGTCGCGCTGGAATTCGCCGCCGCGGCCGTGGTCGCCTTCGGGATCTTCTATCTCTCCATCGACCGGGCGCTCGCCGCGCTGCACGCCGGGTTCTGAGCGAGGGCGGCGGGCCGCCCCCGCCGGATCCCTACTGCACCTTCTCGAACAGCGGCTCGAAGCGCTTGGCGGCCAGCTTGCCATGCTGGACCGCCTTGGCGGCCTCGAGGTTGTCCGGCTTGTCGCCGACCTCGATCAGGCCGACCATTCCCATGATGTAGTGGGGCGAGCACTTGAAGCCGTAGAGGCCGGGCTTGTCGAAGGTCACGGTCTCCTCCTTGCCGACCACGGTCTTGAAGGTCGGCGCGCCCTCGGGTGCCATCCCCTTGATGAGCTCGGCGTTGTGGCCCTTGTCGGCCGGGACGAACCGGACCGTGTCCCCGGGCTGGATCTTCACGAAAGCCGGATCGAAGACCATCATGCCGCCCGGGCCGCTGTTGAGCGTCTTGATGGAGACTTCGGTCGCATAGGCGCCTGCCGTCGCGCCGAGCAGAAGCATCGCCGCGCTGAACGTTTCCCTGATCATCGTCTATCTCGAATTGGTATCGTTATAATCGACGGACCCGTCGATCGGACGAGCTTTATGGCCCCGGTCCGGACTCGACAATGCCGCGGGCACTCGTCCAAATACTTCAGAACTCTTTGAATCTGGGCCGCGGCGCGCCGGCGCGTCCGCGATCCCCCGCGCAACCGCCGATCGGGCACGGCCTTCCAATGCGCGGATCGCCCGTGTAAACGCGGCGTTCAACGACAATCCCGCCACGCGCGTCCGGGAGCAGGGCCGATCCGAGCCGTGCCCGACCGGGCGCGCTTGGCCTGAAAAGGCCGCCAATGCCCAAGCGCACCGACATCTCCTCGATCCTCATCGTCGGTGCGGGACCGATCATCATCGGGCAGGCCTGCGAGTTCGACTATTCCGGGACCCAGGCCTGCAAGGCGCTCCGCGAGGAGGGCTACCGGATCGTCCTGGTGAACTCGAACCCGGCGACGATCATGACCGATCCGGACATGGCGGACGCGACCTATGTCGAGCCGATCACCCCGGAGATCGTCGCCAAGATCATCGAGAAGGAGCGCCCGGACGCGATCCTGCCGACCATGGGCGGCCAGACGGCGCTGAACTGCGCCCTGTCGCTGCAGAAGATGGGCGTGCTGGCCAAGTACGGCGTGCAGATGATCGGCGCCACCGCCGAGGCCATCGACAAGGCCGAGGACCGGAGCCTGTTCCGGGACGCCATGACCAAGATCGGGCTCGACACCCCGAAATCGGCGCTCGCCAACGCCTCCGCGGCCAAGAAGGCCGACCGGGAGAAGTTTTTGGCCGAGATCGCCAGGATCGAGGCCGCCAACCCCGAGCCGCAGGCGCGCGCCGCGGCGGTCGCCGCCTTCGAGCGCAAGTGGCAGTCCGGGGAATCCGAGCGGCGCAAGCGCTACGGCGAGCACGCCCTCGGCCAGGCCCTGATCGCGCTTGCCGAGGTCGGCCTGCCGGCGATCATCCGCCCCTCCTTCACCATGGGCGGCACCGGCGGCGGCATCGCCTACAACCGCGAGGAATTCCTCGACATCGTCGAGCGCGGCATCGACGCCTCCCCGACCAACGAGGTCCTGATCGAGGAGAGCGTGCTCGGCTGGAAGGAATACGAGATGGAGGTCGTCCGCGATAAGGCGGACAATTGCATCATCGTCTGCTCCATCGAGAACATCGACCCGATGGGCGTGCATACCGGCGACTCGATCACCGTCGCCCCGGCCCTGACGCTCACCGACAAGGAATACCAGGTGATGCGCGACGCATCCCTGGCGGTGCTGCGCGAGATCGGCGTCGAGACCGGTGGCTCCAACGTGCAGTTCGCGATCAACCCCGAGAACGGGCGGATGATCGTGATCGAGATGAACCCGCGCGTCTCGCGCTCCTCGGCGCTGGCCTCGAAGGCCACCGGCTTCCCGATCGCCAAGGTCGCGGCCAAGCTGGCGGTGGGCTACACGCTCGACGAGATCGCCAACGACATCACGGGCGGCGCGACCCCGGCCTCGTTCGAGCCGACGATCGACTACGTCGTCACCAAGATCCCGCGCTTCGCCTTCGAGAAATTCCCCGGCGCCGAGCCGACCCTGACCACCGCGATGAAGTCGGTGGGCGAGGCGATGGCGATCGGCCGCTGCTTCGCGGAATCGCTGCAGAAGGCCCTGCGCTCGCTGGAGACCGGGCTCACCGGCCTCGATGAGATCGAGATCGAGGGGCTGGGGCGCGGCGACGACCACAACGCCATCAAGGCGGCGCTCGGCGTGCCGACGCCGGACCGCCTGCTCAAGATCGCCCAGGCCCTGCGGCTCGGCGTCAGCCACGAGGAGGTCCACGCCTCCTGCAAGGTCGATCCATGGTTCCTGGAGCAGATCCAGGCGATCGTCGACCTGGAGAACCGGGTGAAGGCCCACGGTCTGCCGGGGACCGCCGGGGCGTTCCGCCAGCTCAAGGCCGCGGGCTTCTCGGATTCCCGCCTCGCCGTCCTGGCGAAGATGGAGGAATCCGACGTCCGGGCGAAGCGCCGGGCGCTGGGTGTCCGCCCGGTCTTCAAGCGCATCGATACCTGCGCGGCCGAGTTCAAGGCGCCGACCGCCTACATGTACTCGACCTACGTGGCGCCCTTCGCCGGCACGGTGGTGGACGAGGCGCAGCCGACCGACGCCAAGAAGGTCATCATCCTGGGCGGCGGCCCGAACCGGATCGGCCAGGGCATCGAGTTCGACTATTGCTGCTGCCACGCCTGCTTCGCGCTGTCGGATGCCGGCTACGAGACCATCATGGTCAACTGCAACCCTGAGACGGTCTCCACCGACTACGACACGTCGGACCGGCTCTACTTCGAGCCGTTGACCGCCGAGGACGTGCTGGAGATCATCGAGACCGAGCGGCAGGCCGGCACCCTGCACGGCGTCATCGTGCAGTTCGGCGGCCAGACGCCGCTGAAGCTCGCCCGGGCCCTGGAGGCGGCCGGCGTGCCGATCCTCGGCACCTCCCCGGACGCCATCGACCTCGCCGAGGATCGCGACCAGTTCAAGCGGCTCCTCGACAAGCTCGGGATGAAGCAGCCGAAGAACGGCATCGCCTATTCGGTCGAGCAGAGCCGGCTGATCGCTTCCGAGCTCGGCCTGCCCTTCGTGGTGCGCCCGAGCTACGTCCTGGGCGGCCGCGCCATGGCGATCATCCGCGACGAGAGCCAGTT
The DNA here is from genome assembly GCF_000272495.1 of Methylobacterium sp. GXF4. NCBI lineage: Bacteria > Pseudomonadati > Pseudomonadota > Alphaproteobacteria > Hyphomicrobiales > Methylobacteriaceae > Methylobacterium > Methylobacterium sp. GXF4. Next base: position 23,892 of record NZ_AKFK01000086.1, read on the forward strand.
CGCCGACTACCTGCTCGGGACCCTGCCGAGCCTGATCCCGTCCGACGTCGTCGCCCGCTACCCGAACGACAAGACCGGGCAGATCAACACGGTGCTGGGCAAGAACCCGCTGCTGTTCGACCGCTACCTGTCGGACGCGGTCGAGATCGACGTGGACGCGGTCTGCGACGGGCAGGACGTGTTCATCGCCGGCATCATGGAGCACATCGAGGAGGCCGGGATCCATTCCGGCGATTCCGCCTGCTCCCTGCCGCCGCGCTCGCTCTCGGCCGAGACCATCGCGGAGCTGGAGCGCCAGACCACCGCGATGGCGCTGGCGCTCAAGGTCGGCGGCCTGATGAACGTCCAGTACGCGATCAAGGATGGCGACATCTACGTGCTGGAGGTGAACCCGCGCGCCTCCCGCACGGTGCCGTTCGTCGCCAAGGTGATCGGCGAGCCGATCGCCAAGATCGCCGCCCGGGTCATGGCCGGTGAGAAGCTCGCGAGCTTCGGTCTCAAGCGCAAGGAGCTGGCCCATATCGCCGTCAAGGAGGCGGTGTTCCCGTTCGCCCGCTTCCCCGGCGTCGACGTCCTGCTCGGACCGGAGATGCGCTCCACCGGCGAGGTGATCGGGCTCGATGCCAGCTTCGGCGTGGCCTTCGCCAAGAGCCAGCTCGGCTCGGGCACGCAGGTGCCGCGCTCCGGCACGGTGTTCGTCTCGGTGCGCGACGCCGACAAGGCCCGGATCCTGCCCAGCGTGAAGCTCCTCTCGGAGCTCGGCTTCTCGATCCTGGCCACCGGTGGGACGCAGAAATTCCTGGTTGAGAACGGCGTGCCGGCCGAGCGCGTGAACAAGGTCCTCGAGGGCCGGCCGCACGTGGTCGACTCGATCAAGAACGGCGACATCCAGCTCGTGCTGAATACGACGGAGGGGGCCGGCGCGCTGTCCGACTCGCGCTCGCTCCGGCGCGCGGCCCTCTTGCATAAGGTGCCGTATTACACCACTCTAGCCGGCGCGATGGCCGCGGCCGAAGGGATCAAGGCCTATCTAGAAGGCGATCTCCAGGTTCGCGCCTTGCAAGAATACTTCGCGGCCTGAGCCTCAGGGTCCCGCTGACTTAACTTCGTGGCCCGGGGAGAGTGCTACACTCTCGGCCGGGCCTCTTCATTGTGGCGCGAGACGATGACGATAGACAAGGTTCCGATTACGGTACGCGGATTTGCGGCTCTCGAGGAGGAGCTGAAGCACCGCCAGCAGGTGGAGCGCCAGCGCATCGTCGCGGCGATCGCCGAGGCCCGCGCGCACGGAGACCTTTCCGAGAACGCCGAGTATCACGCCGCCAAGGAGGCTCAGTCCCACAACGAGGGGCGCGTGATGGAGCTCGAGAGCATGATCGCGCGCGCCGAGATCATCGACGTGTCGAAGCTGTCCGGCGACAAGATCAAGTTCGGCGCCACCGTGAAGCTCGTGGACGAGGACACGGAGGAGGAGAAGACCTACCAGATCGTGGGCGAGCCCGAGGCCGACGTGCATGCGGGCCGCGTCTCGATCACGTCGCCGATCGCCCGGGCCCTGATCGGCAAGGGTGTCGGCGACACGGTCGAGGTCACCACGCCGGGCGGCGGCAAGTCCTACGAGGTCGTCGGCGTCCAGTACGGCGGCTGAGCGCGATGATCGCGTCCGCCCGCGGCTGGCTCGCCGGCCTCTTCCTGCTCTGCGGGCTGGCCTCCGCGGTGGCGGCCGGCGATTTTCCGCCGACCGCGGCCTTCTCCGACATCCGCGTCGATGTGCGGCCGCTGCGGGAGGCGGGCGCGGGCGGTCAGGCCGACGCGCTCGCCGCCGACCTGACCGCCGCCCTGCGCAAGACCTTTGCCGGACGGATCGGCGGGCGCGGGCCGCGGCTGGTCGTGGTCGTGAAGGCGCTGTCGCTGCGCCCCTATGTCGGCGGTGGCGCGCGGCGCGGCCGTGGCGGCAATCTCGAGACCGATTATCTGGAGGGCGAGGCGCTCCTCGTGGCGCGCGACGGGCAGGTGCTCGGGCGCCATCCGCAGATGACCGCGACGCCGTCGAGCTACGGCGGCGCCTGGTACGAGCCGGATTTCGAGCGGCGGCGTCTGTCGGTCATCGCCGACATCTACGCCCAGTGGCTCGCCCGCGATCTGCCGCGGGATTAGCCCAAGCTCGGCCCGCGGTGTAAGGCGTTCCCGATGAGAAGCATCGACGCGCCGGAGGCGACGCCCGCCCCCCTCGCCCCCCCGTCCGCGCGGCGCGCGCCCGCGCCCGAACTGTCCCAGGCCCGGGCCTGGATCATCACCGACGGCAAGGCCGGCGACGAGAACCAGTGCGTCGGCATCGCCGAGACCCTCGGCGTCCCGTTCGAGATTCGCCAGGTCCCGGCCGCCGGCCCGTTCGGCTGGGTCGCCCCCTGGGGGCCGATCGACCCGCGCGAGAGCCCGCGTCGCCGCAACGGCGCCCTGTCGGGGCCCTATCCCGACCTGCTGATCGCCTCGGGTCGCCGGGCGGTGCCCTATCTCCGGGCGCTGCGCCGCGCGACCGAGGGCCGGACCTTCACGGCCTTCCTCAAGGATCCCCGGACCGGGGCGGACAGCGCCGACTTCATCTGGGTGCCGGATTACGACGACCTGCGCGGCCCCAACGTCTTCACGACCCTGACCGCGCCGCATCTCGTCACCGCGGCCCGACTGGCCGCGGCCCGGGCCAATCCGGATCCGCGGCTCGCCAGCCTCGACGGCCCGCGGGTGGCGGTGCTGGTTGGCGGCGACAGCCGGCATCTGAGCTACCGCAAGACCGACATGCAGCGCCTCGTGGGCGAGCTGCGCAGCCTGATCGACCAGGGCTGCCGGCTGATGGTGACGATCTCCCGCCGGACGCCCAACCCGCTGCGCGACGCGGTCAAGACGCTGACCGCCGAGACCGGGGGCTTCCTCTGGGACGGCACCGGCGACAATCCCTACGTCGCCATGCTGGCGCTCGCCGAGGCGATCGTGGTCACGTCGGATTCGGCGAACATGGTGAGCGAGGCGGTGGCGACCGGCGCCCCGGTCCTGCTGTTCGACCTGCCGCGCACCTATATCCGGCATCGGCGGATGTTCGCCGGCCTGGCGATCGCCGGCGCGCTGCGGCCGTTCACCGGTCGCTTAGTGGATCTGCCGTACAAGCCGATCGACGCGACCCCGGTGATAGCTGAGGCGCTGGCCAAGGCTTACGCCGCGCACCGTGCGGCGGCCTCGACCAGCGGACCGACCTGAAGGGAACGAGAGAGATGGCCCACACGCATGCCAAGCTCGTGATCGTCGGATCCGGTCCGGCCGGTTACACGGCGGCGATCTACGCCGCCCGCGCGATGGTCGAGCCGCTGCTGATCTCCGGCTTCCAGCCCGGCGGCCAGCTGATGATCACCACCGATGTCGAGAATTATCCGGGCTTCGCCGAGGCGATCCAGGGCCCGTGGCTCATGGAGCAGATGCGGCTGCAGGCCGAGCATGTCGGCACCAAGATCGTCTCCGAATACATCACCGCGGTCGATCTGAAGCAGCGGCCGTTCCGGCTCGAGGCGGATTCCGGCGAGACCTATTCCTGCGACGCGCTGATCATCGCCACCGGCGCCCAGGCGAAGTGGCTCGGCCTGCCCTCCGAGGCGGCGTTTCAGGGCGGCGGCGTCTCGGCCTGCGCGACCTGCGACGGCTTCTTCTTCCGCGGCAAGGAGGTCGTGGTCGTCGGCGGCGGCAACACCGCCGTCGAGGAGGCGCTCTACCTCGCCAACATCGCCAAGAAGGTCACGGTCGTGCACCGCCGGGACAGCTTCCGGGCCGAGCGGATCCTGCAGGAGCGCCTGTTCAAGCATCCCAACGTCGAGGTGCTGTGGCACCGGGAGGTCGCCGAGATCTGCGGCGTCCAGAAGCCCGCCCCCACGGTCACTCACATCCGGCTCAAGGACCCGCGCACGGGGGAGATCAGCGAGGTGCCGGCCGACGGCGTGTTCGTGGCGATTGGCCACCAGCCCGCGACGGCGATCTTCGAGGGCCAGCTCCCCATGCGCCACGGTGGCTACCTGTCGGTGAAGCCCGGCACCACCGAGACCGAGATCCCGGGCGTGTTCAGCGCCTTCTCTGAACCAGGCAAGCCCCTGGACTGTATGTATTCAAACTCGACTGTCGGCTGGTTCGCAGACAACGAGAACGGTTCCGCTGCCGAATTTGAATGCGCAGCGTAAGACACTCTCAAGGCAGGCCTGTTTTCCCCCTCTGAGGCTCGTCATGACTAACCATCACACCCACGTCCTAATCATCGGGGCCGGCCCAGCCGGCTACAGCGCCGGCATCTACGCCGCCCGCGCCAATCTGAAGCCGCTCCTGGTCACCGGCCTGCAGCCAGGAGGCCAGCTCACCATCACCACCGACGTGGAGAACTACCCCGGTTTCGCGACTGCGGTTCAGGGTCCGGACCTGATGGAGCAGATGCGCCTCCAGGCCGAGCATGTCGGCACCAAGATTATCTACGACACAATCGTCTCGGTCGATTTGTCGCGGCGACCCTTCACGGCCATGGGCGATAGCGGTGATACCTACGTCGCCGAGACCCTCATCGCGGCGACCGGCGCGCAGGCCCGCTGGCTCGGCATCCCGTCCGAGCAGGAATTCAACGGTGCCGGGGTCTCAGCGTGTGCCACCTGCGACGGGTTCTTCTACCGCGGCAAGGAGGTTGTGGTGGTGGGCGGCGGCAACACCGCCGTCGAGGAGGCGCTCTACCTGGCGAACCTCGCCAGCAAGGTGACGGTGGTCCATCGGCGCGACCGATTCCGGGCCGAGCCCATCCTGCAGGACCGACTTTTCGCCCACCCCAAGGTCGAGGTCATCTGGGACCACGTCGTCGACGAGGTGCTCGGGGAGCGCCAGCCCGTGAAGTCGATGACGGGCGTGCGCCTGCGCCACGCCACCACCGGCGCGGTGCGGGAGATCTCGGCGCAGGGGCTGTTCGTCGCCATCGGCCACGACCCAGCCACCAAGCTGTTTCAAGGTCAGCTCGACATGGTGGAAGGTGGGTACATCAAGGTCGCCCCTTGGTCGACGAAGACCTCAACACATGGTGTGCTCGCAGCCGGTGACTGTGCTGAATTTGTATTCAGACAGGCTGTAGTGGCTGCTGGAATGGGGTGCATGGCAGCCCTCGAAGCCGAGAAGTTCCTAGCCGAGCACTCAGCGAACCCCGTGGTGCGTGCTGAGGAGAAGCGTGAGGCCGAGATGATCGGCGCTTACGATTGAAAGTCTCCAGGATCGCTGCCTTACCGAGTTCGAGCCATCTCGGCTGCACCAGCTCAACGACCCATTTTTTGCGTACTGAGTTTCGCTTGAGCCTGACCTCCTGCGCGTCCCCTCGCATCATCACCCTGGCATAGCCGTGCTCGCCCGCAAGGCATCCACGCACTTCGTGCGCGGACCCTCCTTGCGGGCTGCGCGCGGCGATGCCGGACGGGCGATGCGAGGGGACGGCTCCGGAGGTCAGGGGTTGCGGGACACCTCCGTCTGGGCTGACGCCCAGGAAAAACCGCTTGCTCAGGGACTCACCAAAGGTCAGGGGGCGGAACGCCTTCCCATCCATCAGCGCGGATCTGGTTGGCCAGCAGTTATCGAAGACGCCTCAGGCCAGGGGGAAATCGCACCCGGTGAGCCGGCGCTGGAATGCCGGCGCACGCTTCATGATGGTCTCAAGGGCAGCCTCCTCCCCGACGAGAACGGCAACCTCCTCGGCTCTCGTCACGGCGGTGTAGAGCCAGCTGGGATCCACGTTCGGCGCATCCACCAGGGAGATCACGACCGCACGTGCTTGGCTTCCCTGCGCCCGGTGGCACGTGATCGCATAGGCAAGAGCTAGATCGATCAGTGCGCCGCCGGCGAACTGATGCTCCTCGCCGTCGAACGAGCATGTGACCGAACGCGTTTCCGGATCGACACCTGTAACGACGCCGAGGCTCCCGTTGCGCAGGCCGCTCTCATAAGCGTTACGCTGGAACGAGATTGGGTCACCGGTGGTGAACACGTTTCCGGAGTACCCGGCGACGGAATGTTCGACCTCATCCCGACCGAGTGCGGCTCGCGCCGAAGCGTTAAGCCGCTGGAATCGGTGGTTCAACTCGCGGACCGTCCCGTCGGCTTCGTCACTCCGGCCGTTCACGGCGGCCAGGACCATAAGCGCCTCGGGTCCGCCGCCGAAGCCACCGAGATCGAGGGCGACTCGTTCAATGGCATCGCTTACCGCACCCTCCTCGGCGGCTAGGAACGAGACGCCCGCAAGGCCGGCCCTGTATCGCTTTAGCGTTGGGTGGTTCAGTGACCGTATCGACCGCGAGACTGCTGGGATCCCGGAGCGGTCCTCCTGGCGTCGAACAATCTCAAGCCTGGCCGTCACTGCATCCTGCAAGACGAGGTGGTGAAAAACCAACCCAAAGCCCACAGGAGGCAGCTGGAACTCGTCCCCGACCATCACAAGACGGCAACCTGGAGGCATGGCTTCGATGACCTGATGCATCTGGCCCAAATCGACCATGGATGCCTCGTCAATCACGAGGAGGGTGTCAGCGGTCAACTCGGGAAGCTCGCGTTCCGGCGCTGGCAGGTCGGCTTCGGCCGGGGGCTTGCCCCAGTGGGTCTCTCCGTTCTTACGCTTGAGCAGCCCTAGGAGGAGCCGGTGAATGGTCAGGGCGGGGCGAGCGTCGGGTCTGGCCCGGCCAGCACCGGCCCCGAGGCGCATTGCCGCCTTCCCGGACAGAGCCGCGAGCTCGACGTGTCCTCCGAGCAATTCCCACAGGTCCACGATGGCTCTGCAGGTGGTGGTCTTGCCCGTCCCACCCCCACCGGTCAGGCAGGAGAACTGGCGCTCGACCGTCGCCAGCACGGCGTCTCGCTGCTCCGGGAAAAGCTGCCTTCCGCGCCGCTCCACCATGGCCAGCATCCGTCGAAGGTCCGGTCGAGCAGGGATCCGAATACGCGATCTTTCCTGCCCCCTAGCCAGCGCCCTGAGACGGGCGAGGACCTCCTCTTCCATGACGGCACAGCCCGGTGCACGCCAGCGGTCGCCGGCATCCACGATGGCATTGGCGCCGAGCCCGGCGTGCAGGACCGGGCATTCGAGATCGCGCTCGTCGTCAAGGTCGAGCTTCCTCATCACGCGAGCCTCGAAACCGGCCTTCAACACGGCGGTGTCGCCTCGCGAAGCTGCGTCCTGCATCACCACGTCGATGGCTCCAACGATGCGTTGGCGGCATCCGGCGGGATCCGTCGCGACCCCGTTCCTCAACGTGATCCGTTGGGCGATGGGGTCGAGGCGTGCCCAAGGGATCACGGATGCGAGGACGTAAGGGTTGCGGCGCATGAGCTCTACGGCACCGGCGCCCAGGAGCCGCGAGATCAGGCGCGCGGCCCGGACATCCTCGACCCCCTGCTCCTCCAACCATTTGACCGTCTCGTACTCCCCCTTGACCTCGTCCCATTGCCGAACGACGGCCACGGCAACCCGGATCGCGAGGTTCGGACGGTCCGGATCTATAACCTCGGCGAGCTTCTCGACGGACACACCGCCTTCGAACACATGGTCGAGGTTACGGTCGAAGGCCTTCATCAGCCGCTCTGCACGACCGGGACCCACACCCGGGATGCGCTCCAGCCAGGGGCCGACGAGGCTGCCGGATGGCAGAAGCCTTCGGAAGGCGTCGCCGTCGCCGTGCAACTGCCAGCCGTGAACCTGATTCGGGCGCCATTCGCCGCGAACCTCATAGACCTCGCCGATGACGGGCAGGAACTCGCGGCCTTTTCCGACCACCTTCAGGCGCGCGCCATCCTTCCTTCTTCCGGAGAAGACGGTGATCCCGTTCCCGGACCAGAGGATCGATGCCACCTGGAGCGTTACGGATTCCGGCATCATTCGCCGGTGTCCTCCACCCGCATCACCACGCCGGTTCGCCGCATCAGGGCGAAGCGCTCGCGGAGACGCTGGTTCTCCGCCTCCTTCGCGGAGAGCTCCCGCTCAAGATGCGCGATCCGCGCCTTGGCTTGCGCATGGCCCTCGCTCTGCACTTTCACGTCCCGGCCCAGGCGCGCCATCCGGGACTGAACCGCGTCGTCCGCTCCGTCGTCTGGCGTTCGCGAACCCACAGCCTTGAGGCCTTGTGCGACTGCGACCGCGTTGATCTCGTGCGCCCACTCCTTGTTCGCGTAGACGTACTGCCAAGCGGAACTCGGCACCGAGCCGCCGCGGTCCGTGGCCCAGTCCCGGAACTCGCGCATGAGGGAGCGGACGTTGACCTTTCCGTCGGCCGTCGCCGGCAAGGTCGGAGTGACGCGGCCGCCTTGGTCCCATTCCGCGTCCTTCTGGTCGAGATAGGTCCGCAGCTCCTCCAGGAGCGCCGGCAACGTCGCGGGACGTGCCATCAGTTCTGCTCTCCTCTGTGAAGCTGCCCATTGGCTTGCTGACGACGCATCCACTCCAGGAACGGCGTCGTATCGGGACGTGCGGCGACGATCCTCCGTGACCCGCTCTCCGCGTCGTCCAGGATCTCGCCGCGCGCCATGTCCAGCATGACGCCGAGCTCCTTATCGGCGAGCCGGTTCAGCAACCTCGCCAAGACGGTTGCCGTCCTCTCGAAGGCCGCGTTCGCGGCCGTCGCCGCCCCTGCGTCATCAGCTAGAACCTCACGCGCGTCCGGGACGTCGGAGATCCCCTGGCGCTCGACCATCCTCTTGAGGCGCAGGTTCTCCCTCCTGAGTGCGCTCGCCTCGATCTGCGCCGAGACGGCTTGGACCTGAAGCTCGGCCCGCGGCGCGGTCTCGCTGACGGGTCCGGTTATGAGGCCGGGGTTCAGCCGGATGTGCTCCCAGACTGCTTGGCGATAGCGCGGGTTGCGCTTCACCGTCGTCGGGTCGACGCCGGCGCCCTGGGCGACGGCCCGCACGACGGCGTCAAAGTCGTCGTAACGCGTCCGTTTCGGCAACGCCTTCAGGACGCGCTGGACCTTAGCAAGCCGCTTATCGGCAGCCGCCCGCTGGTAGTCCCTGAAGTTGTTCTGTCCTTTGCGCGCGCCCAAGTTACGCCTCCGCCGGCCGATGGAGGCGTAGGGGCCCGATATCGCGGCCGAGCACCTGGTCGCCTTGAACCGCCGCAAGGGCCGCCCGGAAGGTCGGGGCGATACCGTGGGCCTCAAGGCCCAGGCGGAGAGCAGACAGGAACGACTTGACCGGGTCGTCCTCCAAAAGGTCGATCTCAGCCTCCAAGGCACGCGGGGAGGCAAGCAGCCTTTGGCGGAGCTGGGCCGCCTGCGCACGGAGGGTCGGCGTCTCGAAGGCAGAATGCCCTTCGCTGTCACAGATGCGCTGGAGGATGAACTCGGCCATCTCGGAGTTCCGAGTAACCATCCTCAGGTGCAACCTGACGGCATCGGGCATCCCGACCTGAAACTGTCCGGACGCGTCCGTCGCTGGTCCGTCGCCGTCGGTCGGGAGGTTCCGGAGGGCGTGCGTGAGATTGAGCAGGGAAGCGCGCCAGCCCTCATACTCCATGACGTCGACCCGGCGACGGTACTGGACCTCCTCGACGGTTGGCGACGGCTCTCCGCGAGCTCGCATGCGGTTGAGGACTTTCGACGCTTCCCTAACCTGCTCAAGGAGATGGCGCATCCGAGCCGCTATGGACGGCAGGTGATCCACGGATTTGACGGCCAGGGGGCAGAGCCCGCATCGACGCGGTTCGACGATGACGTCCATGATGTTCGACGGGCACATCTCGCCGACCGGACAGATGTGCGTCTCGCGGAAGACGACCTGCCCCATCGGCGTCGAGCGAAGCAGTTCCACGCCGTCGGCATCCGGCACCTCCTCGTTGAGCAGGGAGAGCGTCTGGAAACCGAAGGCCGCTTCAGTCTTCGAGCGGTCGGCCTCGAAGCTTCGGCGCAAGGCGCTGTTGACGTGATCGGCGCGGATATGGACCGGATTTTCCGGATCCGGGACCCAGAGTGAGTTCGCGGCCGCGAGTATCTTCTCGCCGACCTTTTCCTCGCTTTCGACGGTGTAGTGGTACGTCGTCGCCTTGTTGGTCTGCCCGACCAGCCAGCCGGTTACCTCGATGGGCAGGATCCCGGACCGCGCCGAGATGAAGGTCGAGCGCGCCGAGTGCGGTGTGTGCCTGAGCCTGATTTTCAGCGGACAACATGGTCTCCGCTCGGCTCCGTCGACGTGCACGGTCACCTTCGGCGTGCCGTTCACCGGGTCCAGGTCCGGTTCGAAGCGCCACATCCTGAGGGGCTCGCTGTCCGGTACGTTATGGCGGTACCAGTCAGCGAAGCCGAGGATCAGACGCTCCCAAACGAGCGCGTAGGACCGGTCCCCGACGGGATAGTCGGATTGCGGGCCGCGGAAGAGCGGCAGGATGGCCTCAAAGCGGGTGTGGTCCCTTCTCTCGTAGTGCACGGGGCGGTCGATGAAGCCGTCCGCCATCATGGCCTGATAGGCTTCCTCGCGAAGCAGCAGCTCGTAGGCCCTACGCACAATCAGGGTTTTCCAGGGACGATCCCTCACCTTGTCCGTGTTCACAATCAGCGGAACGAGTTCCGCGGTTGCCGTGTCGGCATCGACCAGGGACCTGTAGGTCTTACGGCAAAGCCATTGCAGGCCTTGGAAGCGAATGCCCGTTTCCAGGGCGGCGATGACGAGCCTGAGCCCCGAGAGCTGGGGCAGGAACGCTTTCACGCTCCCTTGGCCGTCAGGCCCATTCACGAACCGCTCCTCCCAAGAAGCGACCATTGGCACGCTGTCGATCTCGTAGCGACGTCCGTCGTAATCGAACCCAACCTCGGCATCGAACCGATCAGGTTGGTAGGTTCCGTTGTTGCGGTGGATGGACCGGATAGGCGTGCGGAAGTGGTCCGAGAGATTGCCCGCGAGGGAGCGCTCGCTCAGTTCGAGGAAGAACGCCTCGCATGCATAGGCGTAGCGCAGCAGGAACGGCAGGACCGACGAAGCGATGGGATCCTTGTTCGTCTTCTGAGCTCCACGCACAACCTTACGGTCGAGGTCGGGCACGACGGGATTAGCGAAGTCGGATCTCTCCAGCCTAAGCCTTGGCGCGTCGCCGCGGCAGAACTCGAAGAACTTATGGCTGTCGGCGATGAAGCCGTTGAACCCGTCCCTGCCCTTCCCATGGCGTGTCTCTTCGAAGAACTGCAGCAGGGGCAGCGGCGCGGCCTCGCCCTCGTTGCCCTCGACCCAATGGCCGAACCGAGAGAAGACGGAAGGATCGACCGGCACAGGGGCTTCGATGCCAGGGTGCAATTCCTGCCACCATGGCAGGTAGCAACCCAGATAATCCTTGAAGACGTACCGGAACGACTCCCAGCCCGTTGCCGACTCGAAGCCTTGTTGCTTCCGCCGCGCAAAATAGCGTTCGAACATGTCGTTCCACGTTGCCCAGATGCCTGCCGGAAAGGCATGCATCCGCGCCGGGTACGCGTTGTCTCTGCTACGTGAAACGCCGCGGCCGCGCAGCATTCGCGTATAGGCGAGGATGTCCTCCGGCGCGTTCACCCTGTCGGCGGCCGCCTCGAACTTGACCTCCACAAGGGTCTTCTCGCCATCGAGGATCTTCTGCCGCAGATCGTCCGGCCGGTCGTGCTCGATTAAGTCAACCTGGGCGGCCGCGATGCGCCGAGTAGCAACGGCTTTGCTCCTCTCCTTCATCGCCCGACGTCGTTCGTCAGCACTGAGGATGAATTGCGAGGGCTTGACGTCGACGACCCCGCGTCGGGCGCAATCGATCCAGTAGAGATAGGCCTTGATGTCGGCCTCAGAGTACCTGAACCCGTTGCCGGTCCCTGCCTTGTGCCAAGCCCAGAGGGCGGAGGTGAACGGGGAGTACGGATTGCGGCGACGGAGACCCAGGACCTCGCGCTTCCGGAAATCCTCGCCGAGTTGCAGGCTGAAGGGCCCCAGCATGTCCAGGTCGATGTCGGCGAATGTGCGCCAGCGCGTGGCAAGAGCCAGGCTCACGCCGAACGCGGCCATCTCCCGTTCATGGTTGTCGATGTGGCAGGTGACCACTGGCGGGAGAATGGCCTTGATCTCGCCGTTGCGGAAGGAACTTCCAAGCTTGAAGCTGAGGGGCAGCAGCACGGCTCCTTCGCACCAGAGCTTGAGGTAGACGTATTTCAGCCACCGGTTAACCGTGATGAGTTGGCTTTTTGCGTCCGAGGTCAGCCGCAGCGCTGCCTTCGCCTTCGCAAGGATCTCCTCGTCTTGTCTTCCCTGAGTGAAGCCTTCGAAGAACGTGAACGCGTCGGCGAACTCCTGTCGCGTCATCTCGTCGATAGTTGCCAGCCGCGCGTCGAGGACCTTTTCCAAAGTCGCGGCGCCGGTAGACGTTTCGCCACGCTCACGCCGGGCCAGATCATACGCGGATGCCTCCTGGACGTACCGGACGAACAGCGTCCGCAGTTGTCCCTCGTTGGCGAAGAAGGGCAGCAGGTGGGGTGAGGGGTTGATCACGGGAGCGTCGGCTCGGAGGGGCCGCGCCAACGGGTTTCCGGGACGGGAGGCACTTGAGCCGTGTCCGGCTCGGATGCGCGGCCGCGTTTGCTCTGAACCATGGATGCGCCCACGCGAATGGCCGGCGCACCGCCTCGACGCGGGGGATGCCCCACGCGCGCGGAAAGGGTCGGTCGCCGGTCGCATCAACATCGACGGGTTTCCTTCAAAGGTTGTTAAGGCCGCTGAGGGTGGCGCGCCACGGATTTCGCGACGGCCCGCTTTCGACCGTCTCGATGAGGCGTTCGAACGCTAGCGAAAGGATCGCGCGGTAGCGCACGGGGCGGCCGCGCCAGCGGTCGGCCTCGGACGTCGAGCCCGTCAAACGTCAGGCGGGATTGTTTGATGTCAGGTAGTTCAAGCCGACCAGCGAATGCGTGCGTCGGAAGCCAAGGGAAGTTTCCCGTCCGTCACGCAACGTGAACGAGACACAGGAACTCCCATCCATGTCAATCAAAGTGAATTATGACACTAAATGAGCAGAATTGTCAACTTAACAGGTTGATATAGTTAATCCTACTCCGGGCGAATGCCCTGGGGCATTACGATGCGAAGCGGCCCTGGCCGTCTATCTGGTTCGCCACCTCCCGGAGGCGGCTGGCGATGCTTGCCGGCAAGAGGGCAAGGTTGTCACGGATGTCGCCGGGCACGCCGGAGAAGATCGCGTCGTTGGCTGCCTCGACCTTAGCCTCCAGCAACACTCGGTCGTGGCGCGCGTAGACGGCCGTGCTCTCCACCCTTCTATGTCCCATCAACATCTGCACTTCCGTTAGCTTGAGGCCAGGGCCGCCGGGCACGGGCAGGTAGTTCAGCATGTAAACGCCGTAGCTGTGACGGAGCGAATGGAGGGTCCACACGTGTCGCGGAGCTTCCTTCGGGCCAGGAACCCTCGACCGCACGACCGCTTTTTTGAACTGTTTCTCAAGGGCCGTATCGCTCGCCTCGACCAGGGGCCTCCCGCGGCCGGAACCGTCAATCTTCTTGAAGAGATGCTCCTCCACGGCGGAGGCCGATGGAACAAATTCGGTTCGTAGGTAGCTGTCGAGAGCTTCCCAAAACACGGTGCGCAGGGGCTCGAAAAGGTAGACCCGACTCATGGCGCGCCCCTTGAAGCGCACCTTTTGGCCGGGCGTCATCTCGCGTCCAAACCGGTGGTTTGCCGGATCGAACACCCAAACCTCGCCAGTGGCGGCATCGACGTCGGACAAGCGCAGGTTCAACGCCTCGTGGATGCGCAGGCCGCCGCCGGCTAGGAGCGCCCAGAGCGCGCGATCCCTGTGGGAGCGCGCCTCGCTTAGGAGGTCGCTAAAGCGTCCAAGAGGAAATTCCTTGCTCTCAAGGTCAACCTGGACCTCGCCCCGCAGCGGATTTCGCAATCTTCGAGGACGCACGAGCTTGTCCCGGACCCGTACGACCGCGCCGATCATTGTCTGCTGCCTGAGGCGATCCCTTTCTGCTCTGCTCCAGCGCACGACGCCCTCGATGGCCGCGAAGGTGATGCGCATATCCAACCAGTCGGCGGTGAGTTGGCCGTCGCGGAGCGTCTGCTCCGTCTTCAGCGCCTCGTCGCGCGAGAACCGGAGAAAGTGGTTCACGGCCGCCAAGACGGGGGTGAAGCTGTTCCTGGCTAAGCCTAAGTGAAAGCCGATCTCCTCCGCGTATGTCGCGAGGGAGGGAAGCTCCGGCCAGTCGACGGCGGAGCCGTCTCTCAGGAAGACGGGGTACGCGTCCACAGCTTCAGCGATGTCGGACGGTTGGGCCGGCACCCCGAATGCCCGGCACTCGATGAGGTAGTCTAGGAAGCGACCTGCGGCCTCGTGATAGCGCTTGATGGTATCCGCGCTGTAGCCCCTGCCGTCCAGGTGTTGATTGAAGCGCGACAGAGCCTCGACCTCGACGCCTTGGTCGTCGATGTAGACCAGCCGCAGATCCCCTCGTGAGCCCGGGACGTTCAAACGGGTAAGATGCTTCAAGGACATCGCCAAGGTCCATTTGAATATGCAGCGCTCTACGGCGGCATCACCATGGCTCAATCATACGACATAACGCCTTGAAATCCGGTGCATTTCTATGGTTTCCGCGCGATTAAAGCCGGCGCCTTGAATGTGCAGGGTTCCATGGTTTAGAGAAGCGGCGGGCGACGTCACAGACGACGTCTACCGGCAGGCGATCACGGCGGCCGGCATGGGCTGCATGGCTGCGCTGGAAGCCGAGAAATTTCTCGCCAATCTGGAGATCGGCGAGACCCCGGTTCAGGCCGCCGCGGCCGAGTGAGACCACGCAGCGCGGGCCGCACCGCGCTGTTGGACGAAAGTCCTGTCAACAACTTCGCGATCTGAGTGCTTGCGTCCGACCATGCGCCGGGCGCATAGGGGTTCTGACCGGGCAGGGCTGCAATCGTTGCATGCCCCTGCGGCGCCGGCCGCGTCCCCTCGGGGTCGGCCGCCCACGCATCGCCCGGTGCTCGCCTGATGCCGAGAGGGCTCTCTCCGAGCCGCGGATCGGGTGCGGATTCGCGGTGGTGGGGGTTCTCGCCTTGGATTGGGACAAGATCCGGATCTTCCTGAACGTCGCAGAGGCGGGCAGCTTCACCAAGGCAGGCGACGATATCGGCCTCAGCCAGTCAGCGGTGAGCCGCCAGATCAGCGCCCTGGAGCGCGAGCTGAAGGCGCCGCTGTTCCATCGCCACGCCCGCGGCCTGATCCTGACCGAGCAGGGCGACCTGCTGTTCCGGGCGGCCCGGGACATGAAGCTGCGCCTGGAGAACACCCGGGCGCGCCTCGTCGAGACCTCCGAGCGGCCGACCGGCGATCTCAAGGTGACCACCACCGTGGGGCTCGGCACCTCGTGGCTGTCCCAGCGGGTCGGCGAGTTCCTCGACCTCTACCCGGATGTCCGGATCGAGCTGATCCTCACCAACGAGGAGCTGGATCTCGCCATGCGCGAGGCCGACGTGGCGATCCGCATGCGCCGCCCGGCCCAGCCGGACCTGATCCAGCGCCGGCTGTTCACCGTGCATTACCACGCCTTCGCGAGCGTGGATTACGTCAAGCGCTTCGGCGAGCCCAAGACGATCGAGGAGCTCGACGACCACCGCCTGGTCTCGTTCGGCGGCAACGAGCCCTCCTACCTGCTGGCGGCCCATTGGCTGGCCGATGCCGGGCGCGAGGGCCGCGACCGCCGCAGCGTCCACCTGACGGTGAACAATATCGGCGCGCTCCAGCGGGCCATGGAGGCCGGCGCCGGCATCGGTATCCTGCCGGACTACGCGGTTGACGGCGACCACCAGCTCACCCAGGTCCTGCGCGACACCGAGATGCCGAGCCTGGAGAGCTATCTGGTCTATGCGGAAGAGATGCGCTCGGTCGCCCGGGTGCAGGCGTTCCGCGACTTCCTGGTCTCCAAGGCACAGCGCTGGACCTACTGAGCATCCGATGCTCGACTCCGGTCTTTCCACGGAGACGAATCGATGCGCGCACCCCTTCTCGTCCTGACCCTCATCGCCGGGACCACCGGCGCGATGGCGGACGATTGCGCGGAAGCCTGGTACCAGCGCAACCTGATCTACAAGCAGGCTGGCTATTGCTTCCGCAGCCAGCGGGCGATCCGCACCTTCGGCAACACGGATTGCCGCTACGACGCGACGGACCGCATACCGCTCTCGCGTCAGGAACAGGCCACCGTGGCGGAGCTGCAGGCCTTCGAACGGGCGCATGCCTGCCCGCAATAGAGCGCGCGTCGTAGAGCGGCATGCCGCTTCGGTGTGAGCGGCGGCGTGGCCGCGAAGGATGTGAGCCATGCCCGATCGGGCATGGCTCGAAGGTGGCCGGCCGCGCTCAGACGAATAGGCGCTCGCCTTCCAGCCCCTTGTACAGCCCGGCGACCTGCTCGCCGTAGCCGTTGTAGATCAGGGTCGGCACCCGCTCGTCGGTGCCCAGCACGCGCTCCGAAGCCTGGCTCCAGCGCGGATGCGGCACCGCCGGGTTCACGTTGGCCCAGAACCCGTATTCGGAGGCCTGCAGCCCCTCCCAGAACGTCTTGGGGCGCTCGGCGGTGAACGAGACCTTCACCAGCGATTTCGCCGACTTGAACCCGTATTTCCACGGCACCGCGACGCGGATCGGCGCGCCGAACTGGTTCGGCAGCGGCTTGCCGTAGATTCCGGTGACCATGAAGGCGAGGTCGTTGCCGGCTTCGGCCAGGGTCAGCCCCTCAGTATAGGGCCAGGGATAGAAGAACGCCCGCTGGCCCGGCGCCATCGCCTTGTCCATGAACGTCTCGAAGCGGATGTATTTCGCCCCCGATGTCGGCTTGGCGAGCGCCACGAGCTTCGACAGGGGGAAGCCGGTCCACGGCACCGACATCGACCACGCCTCGACGCAGCGGTGGCGGTAGAGCCGCTCCTCCAGGCCGACCTTCCGGATCAGGTCGTCGACGCCGATCTCGAACGGCTTCTCCACGAGGCCATCGATCTTCAGGGTCCAGGGCTGGGTCTTGAGCGCGTTGGCGGCCGGCAGCACCGTCTTGGACGTGCCGAACTCGTAGAAGTTGTTGTAGTCCGCGCTGAACCGCTCGGGCGTCACTGGCCGGTCCAGCGTGTAGGCGGGATTGCGCGGCGCCGGATAGAGCGGCCCGTCACCCGCGGCCGCGAAGGCGGACCGGCCGCCCAGCACCGAGCCGGCGGCGAGCCCGGCGGCGGCACCGATCAGCGCGCGGCGGTTGAGGAACACGGCCTCGGGCGTGGCCTGACTCTCCGGGATCTCCCACCCGCGCCTGCTCCGGATCAACATCGCCATCTCCTCGCCTGTCCCGCGGCAACAGCCCACAGATCGGCCCGGGCCGACAGGGGCGCAAGCGCCGCAGCCTCACCCTTCGGCGATCGGGGCCGGTCGGTTACGTGCGCGGCCGACGACCATCCGCCGCGGGCGCCCTCAACCGGGGGGCGTCTCGTCGCGCAGGACTCGGCGCAGGACCTTGCCGACATTGGTCTTGGGCAGCGTGTCGTGCAGCACCACCCGGCGGGGCACCTTGTAGCCGGTGAGCTGGGTCCGGGCATGCGCCCGAAGGGCGTCGGTCGAGACCTCCGGATCCTTCATGACCACGTGGGCCACGACCATCTCGCCGGTCTCCTCGCTCGGGGCGCCGACGACCGCGCATTCGAGCACACCGGGATGGGCGGCCAGCACCTCCTCGACCTCGTTCGGGTAGACGTTGAACCCGGAGACGAGGATCATGTCCTTCATCCGGTCGACGATCTTGATCTGGCCGTCGGGCTCCATCACGGCGACGTCGCCGGTGCGGAAGAAGCCGTCCGCCGTCATCGCCCGCGCGGTCTCCTCCGGCCGGTTCCAGTAGCCGCGCATCACCTGCGGGCCGCGCACGCAGATCTCGCCGGGCTGGCCCGCCGGCACCGGCTTGCCGGCGGCGTCGCGGATCGAGACCTCGGTGGACGGGAACGGGTAACCGATCGTCCCGGTGAATTCCTTGATCCCGGGCGGGTTGGCGCTCACCACCGGGGAGGTCTCCGACAGGCCGTAACCCTCCAGGATCGTGTTGCCGGTGAGCGCCTTCCAGCGGTCCGCAACCGGCCGCTGCACCGCCGTCCCGCCGCCGACCACGAAGTCGAGGTGAGAGAAATCGACCGTGTGGATCTTCGGGTGGTTGATCAGCACGTTGAACAGGGTGTTCACGCCCATCAGATGCGTGAAGCGGTGACGGCTCAAGGTCTTCACCATGCCGTCGCAGTCGCGCGGGTTGGGGATCAGCAGGCAGGACCCGCCATTGCGCATGAACTGGAAGAAGCAGGCCGTCAGCGCGAAGATATGGTAGAGCGGGAGGGCCGTGACGGCGCAGCGGAGGATGCTCGGATCCTTCGAATTGAAGAACAGCTGCGACTGCTCGACATTGGCCATGACGTTGCGGTGGGTCAGCATCGCCGCCTTGGCGACCCCCGTGGTCCCGCCGGTATATTGCAGGAAGGCCAGATCCTCGGGATCGACCGGCATCGAGGCGTGCGGCATGCCGCTGCCCCGGCGCAGGGCGGTCATGAACGGCAGCGCGAGGCCGTCGGGCAGCCGGAACGGCGGCACGGCCTTGCGCACGTGCCGGCTGGCGAGGTTGATCACCTGCCCCTTGAGCCCGAGCCCGTCGCCCGGCCCGACCAGCAGGACGCGCTCGAGCGTGACATCCGCCAGCGCTCCCGCGACGGTGGCACCGAAATTCTCCAGCACGATCAGGAACCGCGCCCCGGAATCGTTGATCTGCTGGGCGAATTCCCGGGGCGTGTAGAGCGGGTTGACGTTGACCACGGTTCCGCCGGCCGAGAGCACGCCGAACAGGGCCACCGCGTAGGCCGGGACGTTCGGCAGCATGATCGCGACGCGGTCGCCCTTCGCCAGCCCCTGGGCGCGCAGCCAGGCCGCGAGGGCGCGGGCCTGCTTGCCCATGGTGGCGTAGGTCAGGGTCGAGCCGAAGCACAGGATCGCCGGGCGGTCGGCGAAGTCCGCAACGCTGGTCTCGAACAGGTCGACCAGGGTGCCGAGGCTCTCGACGTCGATCTCCGCCGGGACCCCGGGCGGGTAAGACGAGAGCCATGGCCGGGGCGTCAGGTTCGCGAAGGCGGGATCCGGCTCGGATTCATGCCGGCGTGCCGCCGTGCCCTGCTCGATCAAGCTGGCCTCGCGCATCGCGTCGTCTCCCGCGGGCACGGCTCTCGACGGCCGCGTCCCGTCCCTACGCAGAACCGCCCGACTGTGGGCGAACGGGCGGCCACTAGCAAGGCGGGCCCCTCAGGCCACCCGACGAAGCCGGCGCAATGTCGTGAGCGCGGCATGCGGCAGCGCGGCGACAATCAGCAGCAGCGCCGCGAGGCCCGCCTCGGCGGGGCGGAAGGCCCGATGCGGCCAGGGACCGAGGCCGAGATCGCCGGCGAGCCCGATCACGCAGGCGCCGAACCACAGCGCCAGGAAGGCCAGCGCGCCGGCTCCGATTCGCCGGAGCCGCGGACGCAGCGGCCGGTTGGTGAGCAGGGCGAAGAGGCCGAGGATCCCGCCGAAGATCGCCGCCGCGACGCCGGCGCCGAGCCCGTAGGCCAGCCACAGGGGCTGGTGCGTCAGGAACGCCATCCCGCCGGTGGCGAAGCCGCCGCGCAGGATCAGGCCGCCGAATGTTGGGTAGAGGCCGACCAGCGCGAGGATTGCCGCGCCGGCCGCGCCGAACAGGATCCTTCGCGGTACCGAGGCCGGCCCGGGACCGGCCGCGACCGCGCCCAGATGCGCAATCCCGTAGACGAGCGCGAAGGCGAAGAGCGGATAGCGAGTGATGAAATAGCCGTAGATCCAGGGCTCGAACGCCTCCGGCACCGCCGAGCGTTGGCTGAAGCCGGTGACGGCCACCAGCGCCAGCGCGGCGAGCATGGCCAGGATCGGGACCGCCGCGGCGAGGATTTTTTTTGTAGTTATCACAGCTACTTGCGTTCGGTTGCGCTCGACGCCCCCGCTCCACGAAGCTTGATCAAAATTCCTCAAACCCACCCCCTCATCCTGAGGTGCGAGCCAAGCGAGCCTCGAAGGAGCCCTCCAGTCCTCTCGCGATCCCTGGAGGGCTCCTTCGGGGGCGCCGCCGTGCGTCGCCACCTCAGGATGAGGGGGGTGGGTAGGGCGGACGCGGATCAAGGCCGAGCCCGCCATATCGCCTCCCGCGGGCGCGGTATCGTCGCGCCCGCGATCCGTCTTACCGCGCCTCGTAATGGTCCCGGACCAGCCGGTCGAGCAGGCGCACCCCCCAGCCGGCGCCCCAGCTGCGGTTGATCTCGCTGGCGTTCGACGACATCGCCACGCCCGCGATGTCGAGATGGGCCCACGGCACCTCCTCGACGTAGCGCTTGATGAACGAGGCCGCGGTGGCGGCGCCGCCGTGGCGGCCGCCGGTGTTCTTCATGTCGGCGAACTTGGAATCGATCGCCTTGTCGTAGGCGGGGATCAGCGGCATCCGCCAGACCTTCTCGCCGGTGGCCTCGCCGGCCGCGTTGATGTTGGCGGCGAGCGCGTCGTCGTTGGAGAACATCCCGGCGATGTCCTGGCCGAGCGCCACGATGATCGCCCCGGTCAGGGTCGCGAGATCGACCATCGCCTTCGGCTTGGCGCTGCGGACCACGTGCGTGATCACGTCGGCCAGCACGAGCCGGCCTTCCGCGTCGGTGTTGATCACCTCGATGGTCTGGCCGGACATGGAGGTGATGATGTCGGAGGGGCGGTAGGAGCCGCCGTCCGGCATGTTCTCGACGATGCCGATGGCGCCGACGACGTTGCAGCGGGCCTTGCGGGATGCGAGCGCGTGGATCGCGCCGACCACGGCGGCCGCGCCACCCATGTCGCCCTTCATGTCTTCCATGCCGCCGCCGGGCTTGATCGAGACGCCGCCGGAATCGAACACCACGCCTTTGCCGATGAAGGCGACCGGCGCCTCGCCGGCCGGGCCGCCGTTCCAGCGCATGATCACGACCCGCGGCTCGCGCACCGAGCCCTGGGCCACGGCGAGCAGCGCACCCATGCCGAGCTCGCGCATCTTGGCCGGCTCCAGCACCTCGATCTCGACCCCGAGCTTCGACAGCTCCGCGGCGCGCCGGGCGAATTCCTCCGGAAAGAGCACGTTCGGCGGCTCGTTCACGAGGTCGCGGGCCAGGATCACGCCCTCGGACAGAGTCCGGGCGGCCTCACCTTCGCGCGATGCGGTGCCGTGCTCGGCGAGCAGCAGGGTAAGCGTGGTGCGGCTCTTGTCCTCGGCGTCGGGCTTCTTCTTGGTCTTGTAGCGGTCGAACGCGTAGCTGCGCAGGCGCGCGCCCAGGGCGAACTCGCCGGCCTGCGCAGCGCCGACCGTCGCGCCCGGCCAGTCGAGGACCACCCGGGCCGTGCGGCCCGAAACCTTGCCGGCGGTGAAGCCGCCGAGCGCCGGCCAGTCGGTCTTGGCCCGGTCCTTCTCGGAGCCGAGCCCGACCACCACCAGCCGCTCGGCGTTGACGCCCGCCGGTGCCGGCAAGCTCATGGCGCTGAGCGAGCGGCCCTTGAACTTCTCCGAGGCGGCGGCCTTGGCGACGAGGTCGGCGCCCGCGCTGCCGAGCGCTGCGCGCGCCGCCGATCCGAGGGCGAGGTCGTCGCCGACGAACACCACGAGATCGCCCGCTCCCCCCGGACCCTGGCCGCTCTGCTCCAGGGGGCCGAAACCGATCTCGATACCGTCCGCCATACCCGTCGCCCTGCCCGCCGTTCCGCAGTTTTCGAGGCGCCCAAACCGGATCGCAGGGCGCAATCCGCTCTGTGTAGCCGCTGAGGCGGCAAACGCAACGCGGCGCAGCAGCCCTGGAATCGCCCCTTTTGTCGGTTCCCTGGCCCTTGAGGGCGCGAGAGGACGGGCGGAACTGCCGGGCCAATGAGGCAGATCGAGCGCTACATCTTTCGGATCGCCCTGGGCGCCAGCCTCGCCTGCTTGATCGGCCTCACCGGCACGATCTGGCTGACGCAGGCTCTGCGCGAGCTCGATCTCGTGACCGCCAAGGGGCAGACGCTCCTGGTCTTCCTGTTCGTGACCGGCCTGTCGCTGCCGACGCTGGTGGTGGTGATCGCCCCGGTGGCGCTGTTCATCGGCACCGTCTACGCGCTGAACAAGCTGAACGGCGATTCCGAACTGATCGTGATGTCGGCGGCCGGCATGCCGCCCCGCGCGCTGCTGCGGCCATTCCTGACGCTCGCGCTGTTCGTGAGTTTCCTGGTGGGCTTCCTGGTGCTGGTGGTGATGCCCGCGAGCTTCCAGGAACTGCGCGACGTGATCACCCGGGTCCGGGGCGACTTCATCGCGAACGTCGTCAAGGAGGGCCAGTTCACCCAGCTCGACAACGGCATCACCTTCCATTTCCGCGAGCGTGGGCCCGGCGGCGTGCTCAAGGGCCTGTTCATCCAGGACCGGCGCGAGGCCGGGAAGACCAAGGTCTACCTCGCCGATCGCGGCATCGCGGCCGATATCGACGGGCAGAGCTTCCTGATCCTGGAGAACGGCAGCGTCCACCAGCAGCAGAAGGAGTCGCGGGATTCCTCGATCCTGACCTTCGAGCGCTACACGATCGATCTGGCGGCCTTCGCGCCCCCGGATTCCGACACGATCTACAAGCCGCGCGAGCGCTCGACCGCCCAGCTCCTGTTCCCCGACCAGACCGAGGGCTACTACAAGCTCCAGAAGGGCCGGTTCCGGGCTGAGCTGCACGACCGGCTCTCGGCCTGCCTCTACCCGCTGGCGCTCGTTTTCATCGCCTTCGCGGCGCTCGGCGATCCCCGCACCACCCGCCAGGGCCGCGGGCTCGCAGTCGCGGGCGCGATCCTGGCCGTGGTCGGCTTGCGGATCGCGGGCTTCGCCGCGGTGAGCGCCGCCGCGCGCAGCGCCGGGGCGGTGGCGGCGATCTACGGCGTGCCGATCCTGGCGATCGCCCTCTCCAGCCTGCTGATCTTCTTCGGGCCGCGGGTGCGCGCCTTCAACGCCGCGCTGGCGGGGGCCCTGCGCGCCCTGTTCCGCGCCCCGCGCCTCGCCTCGGCACGCTGAGCCTCCGATGCTGATCGGTCCGACCCTCGGGCGCTACTTCGCCGCCCGGTTCGCCCGCACGGTGCTCGGCGTCTTCGTCACCGTGTTCGCGCTCGTCTACACCCTCGACTTCGTCGAGCTGCTGCGCCGCGCCGGCGAGGCCGAGGGCGCCTCCACCGGGCTGATGGCCCTGCTCTCGCTCTACCGCACCCCGGCGGTGGCCGAGGGCGTGCTGCCCTTCGCGGTCCTGTTCGGCTCGATGGCCGCCCTGCTCCAGCTCTCGCGCAAGCTGGAACTGGTGGTCGCCCGGGCGGCCGGGATCTCCGCCTGGCAGTTCCTGCAGCCCGGCTTCTTCGTGGCCCTGGCGCTCGGCGCGATGGCGGTCGGGATCTACAACCCGGTCTCGGCCCTGCTGAAGCAGCGCTCCACCGAGATCGAGGCCAAGATCTTCGCCAAATCGACCAAGGCGTCCTCCGGCAAGGACCTCTGGATCCGCCAGCGCGGACTCGACGGCGAGGCGATCATCCGGGCCGAAACCGCCGTCGAGGGCACCACCACGCTGGCCGGCGTTTCGGTCTTCACCTTCGACGCGGCCGGCAAGTTCGCCGAGCAGATCGTGGCGGCCCGGGCGACGCTCCACGACGGCTACTGGGAGCTCTCGGACGTGCGCCTCCTGGCGCCGGACGCCCCGCCTGAGTCGTTCGACACCTACCTGATCGCCTCGAACCTCGATCCCGGGCAGGTCCGGCAGCGCTTCACCCCCCCGGAATCTGTGCCTTTCTGGCAACTTCCCACAACCATCGCACGGACCGAGCGGGCCGGTCTCGACGCCACCCGATACCGTCTTCAGTACGATGTCCTGTGGGCTCGACCGGTCCTGTTCCTGGCGATGGTGATCGTCGCCGCAACCGTTTCCTTACGGTTCTTCCGCTTTGGTGGGGTCGGTAAACTCGTCCTCGGCGGCGTCGCGGCGGGCTTCGCGCTCTACGTGGTCCGACAGGTCATGGAAGGGCTCGGGGCGTCCGGACTCGTCGCCGCACCGGTGGCGGCCTGGTTCCCGGCCGTGGTAGGCAGTCTTCTCGGTACGCTTACGCTTCTGTACCAGGAAGACGGCTGACGCCCGTGATCCATCGCGGGACGGGAGACGGGTGTGTGAGGTTGGTGGCGGATCACGTCACAGGGGTTGGGTCGCGCGTTGCGTAAGGTCGCCCACATCCTGCGGAAGACGGCCCTCCTGGCTGCGCTGGCATTCGCCGCGCCACTGGCCGGGGGCGTCTCGGCGCATGCCCAGGGGATGGCCGCGCCCAAGCTCGGCAATTCTGGTGGGAAGCTGCCGGGCGACAAGCTGTTGGTCGAGGCCAACGAGCTGATCTACGACAACGACCACAACACCGTGACCGCGCGTGGCAACGCCGAGCTGCATTTCGGCGCGCGGACCCTGCAGGCCGACAGCGTGCGCTACGACCGCGCCAGCGGCCGGGTCTTCGCCCAGGGCAATGTCCGCCTGACCGAGGCCGATGGCGGCGTCGTGACCGGCGAGCGCATGGAGCTGAGCGACGACTTCAAGACCGGCTTCGTCGACGCGTTCCGCGGCCAGCAGACCGTCGAACGGCGCGCCGAGACGGTGCGGACGCGCTTCTCCGCCCCCCGGGCCGAGCGCCTGAACGGCGAGCAGACCAGCTTCGAGGCCGGCAGCTACACCGCCTGCGAGCCGTGCAAGGACAATCCGGAGACGCCGCCGCTCTGGCAGATCCGTGCCAAGAAGATCATCCACGACAACGAGACCCATACGATCTACTTCGACGATTCCACCCTGGAGATCGCCGGGATCCCGGTCGCGTACCTGCCCTATTTCGAGGCCGCCGACCCGACGGTGAAGCGCAAGACCGGCTTCCTGACGCCGCGCTTCATCTCGACCACGGCTTTGGGCCGGGGCGTGTCGCTGCCGTACTTCATCAACCTCGCGCCGAACTACGACCTGACGATCACCCCGACCCTGCTGAGCCGCCAGGGCGTGCTCGGCCAGGCGGAGTTCCGCCAGCGGATCGACAACGGCTTCTACAACATCCGCCTGTCGGGCATCTCGCAGACCACGCCCTCCGCCTTCCTGCCGAGCCCGCTCGGCGCCGGCGAGCGCGACTTCCGCGGCTCGGTGGAATCGCAGGGGCGGTTCTACATCAATGACCGCTGGCGCACCGGCTGGGACCTCGTCGGCGTCACCGACAAGTGGTTCCTCGACAATTACCGGATCCGCAACCAGAACATCACCACGGATTATTTCCGCGAGGCGACCTCGACGGCCTACCTCATCGGCCAGGGCGACCGGTCGTGGTTCGAGGCGCGCGGCTACTACTTCAAGGGCCTGTCGAGCTTCGACTGGCAGAAGCAGCAGCCGATCGTCGCCCCGGTGATCGACTACGACAAGCGGATCAACGGCCCGGCCGAGATCGGCGGCGAGGTCCGGTTCCAGGCCAACATCACCAGCCTGACCCGCGAGACCACCCAGTTCCAGGGCCTGCCGCGCACCTCGAGCTACCTGTTCTCGCCCAGCGTGAACGGCGTCAGCTTCCCGCTCTACCAGACCTGCACGGTGTTCCAGCGCGGCCTGTGCTCAATCGACGGGCTGGCCGGCACCAACACCCGCGCCTCGGCGGAGCTGTCCTGGCGCCGGAGCTTCATCGACGAGTGGGGCCAGAAGTTCACGCCGTTCGCGTATCTGCGCACCGACGCGTTCTTCACCAACCCGAGCTTCTCCGGCTACCAGAACGACCTCGCCCCCCAGGTCGCCAAGATCGACGACGGCTTCGCCGGCCGGGTGATGCCGGCGGTCGGGCTCGATTACCGCTACCCGTTCGTCGCCAATTTCGGGGCGCTGGGCGTCCACACCCTGGAGCCGATCGGCCAGATCATCGCGCGCCCGTCCGAGACGCGGATCGGCCGCCTGCCGAACGAGGACGCCCAGAGCCTGGTGTTCGACGACACCTCGCTGTTCGAGTGGGACAAGTTCTCGGGCTACGACCGGGCCGAGGGTGGCGTCCGCACCAATCTCGGCGGCCAATATTCCGTCGTCACCCCGTCCGGCTGGTACACCAACATCATGTTCGGCGAGTCCATCCAGCTCGCCGGCGTGAACTCGTTCCGCCGGGGCGACATCGCCAATGTCGGCCTGGATTCCGGACTCGAGACCCGGCGCTCCGACTTCGTCGGGCGGTTCCAGGTCTCCCCGAACCAGAACATCACCTTCATCACCCGGGCGCGGTTCGACCAGTCGGACTTCCACGTTGCCCGGCTCGAGACCGGCGCCACGGCGCGGTTCGCGCCGTTCCTGCCGCTCACGGTCTCGGCCTTCTACTCGTATTATGAGGCGCAGCCGCTGCTCGGCTACAGCCACTACCGCGAGGGCGTGACCGCCACCGCGACCTACAACATCACCCCGAACTGGTTCGTCTCGGGCTCGCTGCTGGTGGACCTCACGCACTATCTCGACGTGCGCAACACCTACACGGACGCCCTGTCGGCCTACCTGTCCAACCCGATCGGGACGGTGCCGACCTACCAGAACCCCGGCCGGTTCTACCTCTCGGGCGCGAGCTTCGGCGGCGGCTACCAGGACGAGTGCACCACCGTCTCGCTGAACTACATCAACTCCCCGATCGCCACCGCCACCGGCGTGCGCGAGCGCAACCAGACCGTGCTGCTCCGGGTCGAGCTGAAGACACTCGGCGAGGCGGATCTCCGCCAGAACGTCGGCACCGCCACCACCGCGGACGGCATCGCCACGGTGCGGTAGTTTTTCGGGATTTTTCGGGGAGCCCGCTCAACGGCAGGCTTCGCACCTGCAAACCCGCCTTTCCGCTCATACAGCGACGGGACTGTCTCGTTTCCGGATGTAACGCGGGTCCCCCCTCCCGCACGGGAGAGGGAGTTCGTCGCGCCTTCAAGAAGAGGAAGTCTGAACATTGCTGCCCGCGTAGGCGCAGGGAAGCTCGCGTCGGGCACACGCTTCCCACCATGAGGCCAAAGCCTCCCCCAAAAGGGTGCGCCCCCGCCCCGCCGGCGCTATAGACCCGGGATGCCGCCTCTCGCCCTCACCCTCGGAGACCCGGCCGGGATCGGCCCGGATCTCGCGCTCAGCGCTTGGCTCGCCCGCGGCGGGGCGAACCCGCTGCCGCCGTTCTTCCTGGTGGCCGACCCGGACTTCATCGAGCGCCTCGCCAACCGCTTGAACCGTCTGGTGCCGGTGGCCGAGGTCGATCCCGAGACCGCAGCCGAGGTGTTCCCCCGGGCGCTGCCGGTCGTGCCGCTGCCCAGCGGCGCCAAGGTGTCGGCCGAGCCGGGCGCACCGGATTCCGCCAATGCCGGGGCGGTGATCGAGTCGATCACCGCCGCCGTCGCCTTCGTGGCGGCCAAGCGCGCCAGCGCGGTGGTGACCAACCCAATCGCCAAATTCGTGCTGACCCGGGCCGGCTTCGCCCATCCCGGGCATACCGAGTTCCTGGCCGCCCTCTCGGTCCCCCCCGGCCGCACGCCGCCGCGCCCGGTGATGATGATCTGGAGCGAAGACCTCGCCGTCGTGCCGGTGACGATCCACGTCCCGCTCAGGGACGTGCCCGGCCTGCTCACCCAGGAGCTGGTGGAGGACACCGCCCGGATCGTCGCCCGGGACCTGCGCGACCGGTTCGGCCTGCCCGAGCCGCGGCTGGTGCTGGCCGGGCTCAATCCCCATGCCGGCGAGGCCGGGACGATCGGCCACGAGGATCGCGACGTGCTCGCTCCCGCGGTGGCGCGGCTGCGCGCCGCCGGCATCGACATCCGCGGGCCGCTGCCGGCCGACACGCTGTTCCACGCCCGGGCCCGGGCGACCTACGACGTCGCCCTGGCGCCGACCCACGACCAGGCGCTGATCCCGATCAAGACCATCGCGTTCGATGACGGCGTCAACGTCACCCTCGGGCTGCCCTTCGTGCGGACCTCGCCCGATCACGGCACCGCCTTCGACATCGCCGGCACCGGCGTCGCGAGGCCGGACAGCCTGATCGCTGCCCTGCGGCTGGCCGAGCGCCTCGCCGCCACCGAGGCCGCCCGCACTGCCCCGGGGCCGGGCGGGGCCGACATCATTCCGTTCAGCATCTATGCCGGACGGCCGCGCGCGTCGGGCGCCCAGCATTTCGACGCCGAGGACGAGCTGTGAGCGATGGAGACGGGCTGCCGCCCCTGCGCGAAGTCGTCGCCCGGCACGGGCTGGAGCCCAAGAAGGCGCTGGGCCAGAACTTTCTGTACGATCTCAATCTGACGGGGCGGATCGCCCGGGCGGCGGGGCCCCTCGAAGGCGTCACCGTGGTCGAGGTCGGCCCCGGACCCGGCGGCCTGACCCGGGCGCTGCTCGCCGAGGGCGCGGCCCGGGTCGTGGCGATCGAGCGCGACCCCCGCGCCCTGCCGGCGCTCGCCGAGATCGCCGCGCATTATCCCGGCCGGCTGGACGTCGTTGATGCCGACGCCCTCGCCTTCGATCCCCGGCCGCTGATCGGCGACGGGCCGGCCCGGATCGTGGCGAACCTGCCCTACAATGTCGGCACGGCGCTGCTCACCGGCTGGCTCGACGGCGAGGCCTGGCCGCCCTGGTGGGACCAGGCGGTGCTGATGTTTCAGCGCGAGGTCGCCGAGCGGATCGTCGCCGGGCCGGAGACCCGGGCGGATTACGGCCGGCTCGGCGTGCTGTGCGGCTGGCGGACCCAGGCCGACATCCTGTTCGACGTGAGCCCCTCGGCCTTCGTGCCGCCCCCGAAGGTGACGTCCAGCGTGGTGCGGCTGATGCCCCGGGCGCAGCCCCTGCCCTGTCGGGCCGGCGCCCTCGAGGCGGTGACCCGGGCGGCGTTCGGCCAGCGCCGCAAGATGCTCCGCCAGAGCCTGAAGGCGCTGACACCCGAGCCGGGTGCCCTGCTGGCGGCCGCCGAGATCCTGGAGACGGCCCGGGCCGAGGAGGTGCCGGTGTCCGGGTTCGTCACCCTGGCGAATCTGTGGGATGCGCAGCGCGGACGTTAGCTTCGCCAGCCTGCCGCCCGTTCAAGGCGTACGCGGCGGCTGAAGCATCCACCCCGTCATTCCGGGGCCGCGGAGCGGAGCCCGGAAACCAGAAACGCAGGTCCAGCAAAACCTTGCGCCGTAAGCGGCTCTGGATTCCGGGCTCGCCGGCGGCGCCCCGGAATGACGGGTTTGTTTCCACGGTTGCCGGAACGCCCGATCCGGCGCCTACCCAAAACAAAAAGCCGGCGCCGCGGAAACGGCACCGGCCCGAAGCGTGCGCCCCGGCCTGAACGGCCGGAGCGCCAAGTCCCAGATCAGCGGGTCTGCTGGATCGCCGAGAGCACCCAGCCGCGGCCGGGCTGGCGCTGGAAGGTCCAGAGCTCCGTCGCCTCGGGGGCCGGCTCGGTCTTCACGACCCGGCCGCTGGCGCGGTCGACCATGACGTCCTTGAGGGCATAGCGCATCGCCACGGTGGCGTAGTCGGTACGGTCCTCGCCCCAGGCTTCCGCGAGGTCGCCCTGCAGGAGCTTCACGTCCGTGATCTTGTTGACCACGCCCTGAGCGGCGTTG
The DNA here is from genome assembly GCF_000272495.1 of Methylobacterium sp. GXF4. Classification (NCBI taxonomy): domain Bacteria; kingdom Pseudomonadati; phylum Pseudomonadota; class Alphaproteobacteria; order Hyphomicrobiales; family Methylobacteriaceae; genus Methylobacterium; species Methylobacterium sp. GXF4. The sequence goes on from NZ_AKFK01000086.1 coordinate 53,619, forward strand.
TTGCGCAGCTCCTCGTCGAAGTAGCCGGCCATCTCGGGCGTCGCCAGGTTGCCCAGGGTCACGCGATCCTCGCGGGAATAGGCGTCCTGGATGTCGCCGAGCAGCCGCTCGAACGCCTGGTAATCGGCCGGGCCGATCTCGACCTTGCGGGTCTGCACCGGGCGGGCGCCGCCGAACGAGCCGCCGGCCGCCGGGGCCGGACCGCCCATCGGGCCACCCGGGTTCGGGCCGCCGTCCAGCGTCGAGCGGGCGTAGGGCGCACCGGCGCCGGCCGGCTCGCTGCGGCGACGGAAGAACCGCACCGCCAGCATCACCACCAGCACGACCAGGCCGACCTGGAACAGCAGGCCGATCATCGAGGCGATGCCGCCGAGGCCGCCGAAGAAGCCGCCGCCGAGCAGGGCGCCGAGCAGGCCCGCGCCGAGCAGGCCGGCGAAGAAGCCGCCGCCGAAGCGGCGACCCTGGGCCGGCGCCTGCATGCCGGGATTCGACATGCCGGGGGACGGCGCGGTCTGGGACCGCTGCATGGTCGAGCCGCCGCCCGGCGCCGTCGGCGTGGCCGAGGGCGCCGTGTAGGTGCGCGAGCCGCGCGAACCGAAGGATCCGCCGCCGCCCGGACGGGCCTCGGCGATGGGGGCCGCGACGGTCAGGGCAGCGGCCAGCGCCAGGAAGGCGGCCGTGCGCCGACGACGCGAGAATTGGGTGAGCATGTACACGCCTCTGAGGACGAGAACCGAGTGGCGGAAGCCGCCGACGACTATATGGTGACGGCTCAGCGCGGGTTTTAGTCCGCGCCTCTCGTCGTCGTGATGACGTTTGTCGCGGGCCGTATCCTCAATGCAGCGTCCGGTCCGGCGCCGCCGGGAAGGCGAGGCGGACCTGGGTGCCCTCCCCGGGCCGGCTGTCCAGGGTGATCGTGCCGTTCTGGCGCTTCATCAGACCGTGCACGATCGCGAGGCCCGCGCCCCGTCCGGCCTCGCGGCTGGTCTGGAACGGCGCCAGAGCCCGGGCCAGCATCTCGGGCGACATGCCCTGCCCGGTATCGCTCACCACGATCCCGACCGTGCCCGGCCCGGGCTGGTGCATGGCCCGGTCGTTCGGATCGACCCGGAAGGTCGAGAGGGTCAGGGTGCCGCCGGCCGGCATCGCCTCGCAGGCATTGGCGACCAGATGCCGCAACGCGAACTCGATCTGGGTCGGGTTGCTGATCGCCCGGGGCAGGCCCGGCGTGGTGTTGACGATGAGGCGGATCCCGGGGGGAAAGTCCGGGGCGAGCCGCTCGGCGAGATCGGCCACGATGGCGTCGAGATCCACCGGGCGCACGTCCGGGGCGATCCGGCGGGAATAGGCCAGGAGCTGGCGGGTCAGGATCGCGGCCCGCTCGGTGGCGTCGGCCGAGCGGCTGAGCGCCCGCTGGATGAACGGCTCCGGCCGGTCGCCCAGGCGCCGCTTCAGGCCGTCGATGTAGCCGATCAGGATCTGCAGGAAGTTGTTGAATTCGTGGGCGACGCTGTTGGTCAGCAGCCCCAGGGCCTCGCGCTGCCGCGACAGCGCCAAGGCGCCCTCGGCCTCGCGCCGCGCCGTGACGTCGAGCATCTGACAGACGGTTTCGTCGGTCCCGGGGAGCCGCCCCACGGCCAAGCTCGCCCAGAAGCTGGTCGCGTCCGACCGCACGGCGAGAAATTCCTGGGGCGCCTCGGCGGACAGGTCCGGGGCCGACCCGCGTGTCGCCAGGATCAGGTCGAGGCCGCGCTCCGCCAGCGCCGCGGCCGGATGCCCGGTCAGGCGCTCGAAGGCCGGGTTGGCGTGCCGGATACGACCCTGCGCATCCACCAGAAAGCTCGGCGTGGGCAGCGCGTCGAGGAGCGCGCGGGCCTGCCCCTTCAGCGGACCGCCCGCCTGGCCGTGATCCGTCCCGGGCTGCGTCATGCTGCGTCCGAGCTGAGCGGGTGCGGGAAACCCGCGAGGAGGCCCGCGATAGCGACGAACCGCGGCCGGGCCAAGTGCGGCAGGTTTATTCCCGGATCGCGGCTACTGCCTGACCCACATCACCCGGGCCATCCAGGCGACCTCGCCGATGTTGAGGACGCGGTCCTCGTGCTCCGGATTGAGCGAGACCAGCTCCACGGTGCGGGCGGTGCGGCGCTTCAACTCCTTGGCGAGGACCTCGCCGCCGTGGAGGCGCACCACGACCCGGTCGCCCTTGCGCACGCTGGCGGTCGGCGAGACGATCAGCACGTCGCCGTCGCGGAACAGCGGCTGCATGGAATCGCCCTGGATCTCCAGTGCGAAGGCACGCTCCTCGCCGAGATCGGGGAACTCGATCTCCTCCCAGCCGGCGCCGCCGGTGGGCATGCCCTCGTCCGTGAACAGCCGCCCGGCCCCGGCCTGGGTCAGGCCGATCAGCGGGACCATGGTGCGGGCGGGGATCTCCCGGGCCTCGATCAGGCGCAGGAACTCGTCGAGGCTGGCGCCGGTGGCGGCCAGGACCTTCGAGACCGATTCCGTGGAGGGCCAGCGCTTGCGCCCGTCGGCGCCGATCCGTTTGGACCGGTTGAAGCTCGTCGCGTCGAGGCCCGCGCGCCGGGCAAGGCCGGAGGCGGAATAGCCATGGCGCTCCGCCAGACGGTCGATGGCATTCCAGATCTGCTCGTGAGACAGCATGTCGGGCTCGAAGGCTCAACGTGAGCGGGCCGGCACCCCCGTCTCGCCAGCCGGCACCCGGCTGCCTCGGGGGCACGAAGGCAATCCCCCCGGAGGATTCGGACCGAAACCGCCGGAGAAGCGCGGAATATTGAAGACCGCCACGAGCCGGCCCGAGTGCCCCGTCTCGGACACCGTTCTGTGACGCTCAGCCTAGTCGTAGGAAAGTAGAACTACAACCTGCAGAATGCAATCGCCCATGGAATGGTTCTGGTTTCCGGGTGTTGCTGGCGGAGAGCGGCGCGTCCGGGTGCGCGCTATGATCGACCCCCGCCACCCCACCCCTCATCCTCGCGTGCCGAGGGACCGTCGATCGAGGGCTCCGCCGCGCGGCCCCGGGATGACGGAATTGTTGTCCGGGCTGCTTCTGCAGAGGTTTAGATGGACGCGCGGGAGAACCTCTGGCGCATGCGTCGGCCGGGACACGCCATCCGCCCCGGTTCCGGCGCCCGGGCCGATGGGCTATGGACCCTCCGATCCCCGGGGAATGACGATGCCGCTCATCTACAAGATCTGCCCGCGTGCGCTGTGGCGCGAGGCCGAGGCGGCGGGGCGGTTCACCGGGGCGCCCGTCGATCGGGCGGACGGTTTCATCCATTTCTCCACCGCCGAGCAGACCGCCGAGACGGCGGCCCGCCACTTCGCCGGCCAGGCCGACCTGCTGCTGATCGCGGTGGAGGCCGACAGGCTGGGCGCCGCCCTGCGATACGAGCCGTCGCGCGGCGGCGCCCTGTTCCCCCATCTCTACGGCGACCTGCCGCTCTCCGCGGTCGCGTCGGTGGAGGAACTACCCCTGGGCGAGGATGGGCGGCATGTCCTGCCGGCCGGGATGCCGCGCGCATGATCGCCGCCGCCTTCCCGCTGGTCCGCCCGCTGCTGCACCGGCTCGATGCCGAGCGCGCGCATGACCTGACCCTACGCGCCCTGTCGCTGCTGCCCCCCGGCCAGCCGGCCGCCGACGATCCGCGGCTGGCCGTCGACCTGCTCGGGCGCCGCTTCCCCAACCCGGTCGGTCTGGCGGCCGGCTTCGACAAGGGCGCCCGGGTGCCGGACGCGATGCTCGGCCTCGGCTTCGGCTTCGTCGAGGTCGGCGGCGTGGTGCCGCAGCCGCAGCCGGGCAACCCGCAGCCGCGGGCGTTCCGCCTCCCCGCCGACCGGGCGGTGATCAACCGCTACGGCCTCAACAGCGAGGGGCTGGCGGTGGTGGCCGGACGGCTGCGCGCCCGGGCCGGCCGGCCCGGCATCGTCGGGGTCAATATCGGGGCCAACAAGGACTCGACCGACCGCCTGGCCGATTACGTCACCTGTACCAGGACCCTCGCACCGCTGGTCGATTTCGTCACGGTCAACGTCTCCTCACCCAATACGCCGGGCCTGCGCGACCTGCAGGGCGAGGCCTTTCTCGACGAGCTGCTCGGCCGCACCGTCGAGGCGCGCGATGCGGCCGGCGCCACGGCCGCGGTGCTTCTCAAGATCGCCCCCGACATGGCGCTCGACGCCCTCGACGCGATCTGCGCCACGGCGCTGAAGCGCGGCGTCCAGGCATTGGTGGTCTCGAACACCACGGTGGCCCGGCCCGAGAGCCTGCGGGAGACAAGCCTCGCCCGCGAGACCGGCGGCCTCTCCGGCCGGCCGCTCTTCGGGCCGGCGACCCGGATGCTGGCGCAGACCCGTCTGCGGGTGGGCGACAGGCTGCCGCTGATCGGCGTCGGTGGCATCGATTCCGCCGAGGCCGCCTGGACCAAGATCGAGGCCGGGGCGAGCCTGGTCCAGCTCTACTCGGCACTGGTCTATGACGGGCCGGGGCTGGTGGATCGCATCAAGGCCGGCCTGCTGAAGCGCATGGCGGCGGAGGGCGTCTCCGCCCTCCACCAGGTGGTCGGCCGCGGCGCGGAGGACCTGGCCCGCGCGGCGTGAGCGCCGTTCGTCCGGGCTTTTCCCATCGATCCCCTCATCCTGACAGGCTGTGAGTCTTCCAAGCCACAGACGGGCCTGTCGCGCTTCGTCCTCGAAGGATCAAAAAATTTACAGTCTCTGAGGTCACGGCCCGCGCCGCGTCGCTTTCGAAGGCGGCCTCCAGGGAGCGCGGGGCCGGCTGGAGCCCTTCTTCGCAGCTCACTGACGCGGGCGCCTCGAGATGAGGGGTTGGGTGGGACGGGCGTCGGTCATGTCCGCCTCGCGGGCCATCGTCGATCCTCGACGCCTCTCGCCGGCTGGCATATGCTGATGGCATAGGCCAAACTGGTGCCGATGGGAGGTGGCGATGGATGTGAAGACCGCGAGCCTGTTTCGTAACGGTCGCAGTCAGGCGCTGCGCATACCTCGGGAATTCGAGCTTCCCGGCTCCAGCGTGTCCATTCGACGCCTGCCGAACGGCCATCTCGAAATCTCGCCGCTGGGCGAAACCGGCCTGCTGGCGGCGTTCAAGGACGAGCCGCCTTTGCCCGAGGAGCATTGGATGGATGCAATCCAGGACCTCCCGGCGGAACCGGTCGATCCATGAGCGACCGGTACCTGCTCGACACCAACATCATCTCGGAGATCGTCCGACAGGGCGGCGGAAGCGTCGTCCTGGATCGGATCACCGGCATCGGGGAGACGAAGATCTGCACGAGCGCCATCGTGGCCAGCGAGCTGCGCTATGGCGCTGCCAAGAAAGGGTCCGAGCTGCTGAGCGAGAAAGTGGAGCGTGCTCTGCGCAACATCGATATCCTGCCCTACGCGGCCGGCGCCTCTCACACTTACGGGACGCTCCGGACAAGCCTGGAGCGCGCGGTGCGGGTGATCGGTGCCAACGACATGCTGATCGCCGCCCATGCCCTTTCCCTGGGCGCGGTTTTGGTCACCGACAACATTGCCGAGTTCGCGCGCATCCAGGGTCTGCGGGTCGAGAATTGGCTGCGGGTCAGCGCATGACCGTCCTGTCGGTCACACGTCCGGTTGGGCGATCACGCGCCATCCCCGTCAGCGACATCACGATGACGGCGTCCTTTATGCGCGCGCCCGGCACCGGTGGGTGGCATCGGGACATTCGTGGGGGGTCGAAGGCGCCCCTCGCTCAATGTGTTCGTCAGCCGAACCGCAAAGCCTCCAAGCCGCCAATTAAAATGAAGGGCGCGTTGGGTTAAGCGCCCCGCTCCCCGTCCAATCACCGTCAGTGCGAGCGCAGCGACACGACATCGGGATCCGCACCATTCGGCGCTCGCGCGCTGCCATGGGTTGCTTCGCTGCGCTCGCAAGGACGGAGCGGGTTCGACCGGCGGCAGAGCGTCCGGCCCGCCAGTTTAGAAAGGCTTTGCCAAGCGGTGACTTAGCCTGTGCCCCGTGCATGAGGGGCCTGCGCGCGCCCGGCATTGTGACACCTGTCCTGTGCCGCTTATCTCGCGGTTGCGAATTTGCGAGCCGGCCTCGCGTTCAGAGAGCATCCAGGACAATCCATGGCCCAGCCTGACGGGGCTCCGAAGCGCTCATCCGCCGCCGGCGGCTGGGGCGCTCTGAAGAGTTGCGGCAAGCATCTGCTCGGCTCGCGCGCGCCGCTGTCGGGCGCGCGCGCCCTGCTGAAGGCGAACCAGCCGGACGGGTTCGACTGCCCGGGTTGCGCCTGGGGCGACCCGGAGCACGGCTCGTCCTTCGAGTTCTGCGAGAACGGCGTGAAGGCGGTCTCCTGGGAGGCCACCGACAAGCGCACGAAGCCGTCCTTCTTCGCCCGCCACACGCTGACCGAGCTGCGCACCTGGAGCGACTTCGCCCTGGAGGGCGAGGGCCGCCTCACCCATCCGATGCGCTACGATGCGGCGAGCGACCGCTACCTGCCGGTGAGCTGGGACGAGGCCTTCGCCGAGATCGGCGCGACCCTGCGCGGCCTCGATCACCCCGACCAGGCCGAGTTCTACACCTCCGGCCGCGCCTCGAACGAGGCCGCTTATCTCTACCAGCTGTTCGCCCGCGCCTACGGGACCAACAACTTCCCTGACTGTTCGAACATGTGCCACGAGGCCAGCGGCGTCGCACTGATCGACGCCATCGGCATCGGCAAGGGCACGGTCCTGCTGGAGGATTTCGAGAAGGCGGACGCGATCTTCTGCGTCGGGCAGAATCCCGGCACCAACCATCCGCGCATGCTCGGCGACCTGCGCCGGGCGGCCGAGCGGGGCGCCAAGGTCGTGGTGCTCAACCCCGTGCGCGAGCGTGGGCTGGAGCGCTTCGCCGACCCGCAGAACACCGTGGAGATGCTGCGCGGCTCCAGCCAGCCGATCGCCAGCCACTACCTCCAGCCGCGCTCCGGCGGCGACATGGCGGCCTTCCGGGGCATCGCCAAGATCGTGTTCGCCCGGGACGAAGAGGCGCTCGCCTCCGGCCGGCCCTCGCTGCTCGACCGCGCCTTCCTGGAGCACCACACCGCCGGGCTCGACGCCTATCGCGCCGCCGTGGAGGCCACGAGCTGGGACGCGATCCTCGACCAGTCGGGCCTGACCTACGACGACATCTCCGCCATGGCGGATGTCTATCTCGGCGCGCAGCGGGTGATCGCCACCTGGGCCATGGGCGTGACCCAGCACCGCCACTCGGTGGCGACCGTGCGCGAGATCGCCAACCTGCTGTTCCTGCGCGGCCATATCGGCCGGCCCGGTGCCGGGCTGTGCCCGGTGCGCGGCCATTCCAACGTGCAGGGCGACCGCACGGTCGGGATTAACGAGCGCCCCTCGGTAGCCTTCCTCGAATCGCTGGAGCGGCATTTCGGCCTCGCCATGCCGCGCAAGCACGGCCACAACGTCCTGGCGGCGATCCGGGCGATGCGGGACGGCACGTCGAAGGCGTTCATCGGTCTGGGCGGCAACTTCCTGCGGGCGACGCCGGATACCCCGGTGGTGGCCCAGGCGCTCGCCTCCTGCCGCCTGACGGTCCACATCGCGACCAAGCTCAACCACGCCCACCTGGTGCCGGGCGCCATCGGCTACCTGCTGCCCTGCATGGGCCGCACCGAAATCGACCGGAACGCCGCGGGCAAGACCCAGATCGTGACCGTCGAGGATTCGATGAGCATGGTCCACGGCTCGGGCGGCATCAACAAGCCGGCCTCGAAGGAGCTGCGCTCGGAGATCGCGATTATCGCCGGCATGGCCCAGGCCACCGTCGGCTCGGCCGCCATCGACTGGGCCGGGCTCGCGGCCGATTACGACCGGATCCGGGAGGCCATCGCCGCGACGATCCCGGGCTTCTCGGAGTACAACACCCGGGTGCGCAAGCCGCGCGGCTTCATGCTGCGCAACCTCGCCGCCGAGCGGGTGTTCGAAACCGCCTCCGGCCGGGCCAACTTCTCCGCCGACGCCCTGCCGGCCGAGACCGAGCACCAGGTCGCGAAGAAGTCGCAGAACACGTTCGTGCTGCAGACCTTCCGCAGCCACGACCAGTACAACACCACGATCTACGGGCTCGATGACCGCTACCGCGGCGTGTACGGCGAGCGGAAGGTGCTGTTCGCCCATCCGGACGACCTCGCGGAGATCCGCGACCGGCTCGGCGAGCGCGTCGACATCGTCGGCCTCCACGCCGACGGGGTGACCCGGCGGGCCGAGGATTTCCGGCTGGTGCCGTTCGACATGCCCCGGGGCGCCGTGGCGGGCTACTACCCGGAGCTGAACGTGCTGGTGCCGCTCTCGACCTTCGGTGAGAAGAGCGACACGCCGACCTCGAAGTCGGTGCTCGTCACTCTGGAATCCCGGGCGGCGGCCTGAGCCGCATGGGCGGCGACCTCGACGAGGCGGCGTTCATCGCCGCCCTTGACCGCCGGACCGCGGCCCAGCCCGGGATGGACGCGCTGGAAGCGGGGTTGCTGGCGGCCCTGGATCTCGGCCTGCCGGGCGACAGCCGGGCTTTCGCCCGGAGCTTCGGGGTCGAGCACGCCCTGGTGCTGCGCGCGCTCTCCGCGCTGGAGGAGGACGGCCACGTCACCGTGACCGCCCGCGATGCGCGCACCCAGCGGACGCGCTACGACCTGGCGGCGTAGCGCCGGATCCGGGACTTCACCGGCCGGCAGCGGCGGCCTCCAGGGCCGCGACGTCGAGCTTCACCATCGCCTGCATGGCCGCGAAGACCCGGGCCGCCACCGCCGGATCGGGATCGGCGAGGAGGCGCGGCAGGGTTTCCGGCACGATCTGCCAGGGCACGCCCCAGCGGTCGCGCAGCCAGCCGCACATCATCTCCGCGCCGCCCTCCGCGGTGAGGGCGCGCCAGAGGCGGTCGACCTCGGCCTGATCCGCACAGGAGACGGAGATTGATGCGGCGGTCCCGTACGCGGCCGGGATCCCGCCATTCAGGGCCTGGAAGCTCTGGCCGCCCAGCGTGAACGCCACGAGGATCGCGGCGCCGGGCTCGCCCCCGGGCCAGGGGTCCGGCGCCCGCAGGATCGGGCCGAGGCTCGAGCCCGGCACCAGCGACACGTAGAACCGCGCCGCCGCCTCGGCGTCGTGGGCGAACCACAGACAGGTGCTGATCGCCGGCATGGCGGCATCTCCCGGGCGGATCGGATCGGCGCGGCGCTTAGAGTTGGCCGCGCGTTCGGCTTCCGGATGACGGGGCGCTCAGCGCTTCCCCTGGTTCATCGCCCAGACGATCCCGAACGGATCGCGCAGCTGGCCGTAGCGGTCGCCCCAGAACATCTCGGCCGGCTCCATCAGGGCGGTGGCGCCCGCCGCGACGGCCTGGGCGTAGCGCGCATCGATCCCCTCGACCATGAGCATCAGGGAGAAGGCCTGCGGTGCCTGCAGGGGGTGGCCGTGTTCGGGAAAAGCGTCGCTCAGCATCAGCGACGAGCCGTTCACGTGGAGGTGGACATGCATGGTCCGTCCCTGGTCGTCGACCGGCATCGCGGTGACGATCTCGGCCCCGAAGGCGCGGACGTAGAACTCGGCCGCCTTCATGGCGCCGTCCACCGTCAGGTAGGCGACGAGCCCGCCCTTCACCGGGGCCTCAGCCGGAATCTCTGGGTTCGCGCTGCTCATCGTGCCGCCCCGGGTTTTCAGCCGCGCGTTCAAGATGCACGAATCGAACGGCATCCGACGCGACCGGTCGAATATCGTCTCATTCCCGGGCCGCTCAGTCGAGCCGTGTGCGAATATTGAATGCCGCCGACGCATTACACTGGATGCCTGTATTCGCCAGATCGAGGCGGGAGGGTCTTGAGCGCAGGTGCGGCGCGGAACCGAATGTCCTCGTGGGCATCCCCGCTCTCGGGAGGCCACCCAGTGCTGCGCGCGCCCAGCCAGGACGCGAGCCAAGCTTGACCTTGGACAATCCTTCGTTGCACCTCGGCCGGGCATTCGGATGCCGCCTGTGTCGCAGGCCCGCGATGCCAATCCGCCTAGGCCACTGAGTGAAAGGGGCAGGACATGGAGACGATCGGCCCTGATCTGCGCGTGATGCAGCGCGTTCCCCTGGCGGCCTCGCATGTCGCCGCGATCCGCGCCGCGGGCGTTCCGCGACTCTACCCGGCCGGGACCTTCCTGGCGCGGCCCGGCGAGCCGGCGGACCGCTTCGTCTATGTCGAGGACGGCGAGGTCGAGGTCGTGAACCCGTTCACGGACGAGCGGCACCTGCCCTCCACCCTCGGGCCGACGCAGTTCATGGGCGAGATCGCATTCCTGAACGGCGGCAGCTGGTCGATGCCGATGCGGGCGGTCATCGACACCAACGTGATCGAGGTGCCGCGCACCACGATGCTGCGGCTGATGGCCGAGATCCCCGAAATGTCGGACATCGTCATCACCGTCCTGGCGGCGCGGCGGCGGCGCCAGCTCGATTCGCGCGACGGCACCCTCGTGCTGATCGGCGAGGACGACGACCGGGCCGTCCGGCGGATCGCGGAATTCGCGAGCCGCAACCGCCTGCCCTACCGGTCCTACGCGCTCGGCAGCGCGGAGGCGGCGTCCGTCGCCACGAGCTGCTCGGTTCCCGCCGACCGGCCCGCCGTGGTCTTCGGCCGGAACACCGTCGTGACGGATCCGACCCCCGACAAGGTCGCGCAGCTCTTCGGCCTCAACTACAACCTCATGGACGACGAGGCCTTCGACGTTCTGATCGTCGGCGGCGGCCCGGCCGGCGTGGCCGCGGGCGTCTATGCCGGCGCCGAAGGCCTGCGCGCCCTGGTGGTCGAGGATATCGCCATCGGCGGACAGGCCGGCACATCGAGCCGGATCGAGAACTACATGGGGTTCCCGACCGGGATTTCCGGGGCCGACCTGATCTGGCGCGGCGAGGTCCAGGCCGTGAAGTTCGGGACGCGGTTCGCCATGCCCCGGCGGGTGGTGAAGCTGGAGCGGCTCGAAGACGGCGCGTATTGCGCGACCTTCGACAACGATCAGCGCGTCCGGGGACAGGCGGTCGTCGTCGCCACCGGGGTCCAGTACCGGCGCCTGCCGATCGACCGCCTGGAGGCCTTCGAGGGGGCCGGCATCTATTACGCGGCCACCGAAATCGAGGCCCGCTATTGCAAGAACACCGAGACCATCATCGTCGGCGGCGGCAATTCCGCCGGGCAGGCGGCGATGTTCCTCAGCCGCTCCGCCCGGCATGTCCGGCTTCTGGTCCGCGGGCCGTCGCTGGCGACCTCGATGTCGCGCTACTTGTCGAGCCGTCTGGAAGCGGATCCGGCGATCACCATCGAGTACGGCGCCGAACTCAGCGCGCTGCACGGGGACGACGCGCTCGAGGCCGTGACCATCCGCACCATCGCGGACGGGACGGTCCGGACGATCCCGACCTGCGCCGTGTTCGTCATGGTGGGGGCGGCACCCAATACCGGCTGGCTGTCCGGCCTCGTCGAACTCGATCGGAACGGCTTCGTCCTGACCGGGGAAGCGATCGGCGCTGGCTCGCCCTATGCCACCTCGCAGCCGGGCATCTTTGCGGTCGGCGACGTGCGCGCCCATTCCGTCAAACGCGTCGCCTCCTCGGTGGGCGAGGGATCGGTCGTCATCTCCAAGGTCTGGGATTATGTCCGGGACCGTGAGCCGGCTTAGGCCTGGCGGCTCGACATTCGGATCGGCTTGGCTGCGCCCGCCGTCGTAAGCGCCCTCGGCCGCAAACTGTTTCCACGCCCTTCGCGGCGACGGGCGACACGGGTCGGACGATCCAGCGCGGAGCTTGATACCCAGCAACCCGCGCCGTCGTTTCGCGGCGCCGCAGGCGGGCCCGGACCCGAAGGGACCGCCGGAGGCGGCCATCCGGAAACGGCGCCGGTGCAAGATCTTGGCATGTCGGTGTCTCTGGATCCCGGGCTCCGCTGCGCGGCCCCGGGATGACGGTGCGTAGCGGCTTCGGTCCAGCTTCTACTGGAAGGAGACGAAGCCTTCCGGCCCGGGGGACATGAGACATCCGCCTCTGTCACCGCAAGGGTGCGCATCCTCCGGAAGCGTCCTGCTGGGCTCATCGTGCGCCGCAGGGTGCGGGCGGGAGCGAAGGCTCAGAACCCCTTCGCCTTGATCGCCTCGGCCCAGGTCACCGCGCGGCGGTTCACGCCGAGGTGCTGGCGCTCGTAGAGGCGGCCTTCGAGCTTGATCGCGCCGCGCTTGGCGTATTCCGGGCGCTCGAACGCCTCGATCACCAGCTTGGCCCGGCGCACCTCCTCCTCGGTCGGCGCGAACGAGGCGTTGGCCGGCTCGAGCTGGGTCGGGTGGATCAGGGTCTTGCCGTCGAAGCCGAGGTCGCGGGCCTGGCGGCACTCGTCCCGGCAGCCCTCGGTGTCGGCGATGTCGTTGTAGACGCCGTCGAGGATCGCCAGGCCTTCGGCCCGGGCGGCGGCGAGCGCCATCATCATCCAGGGCAGCATCGGCACCCGGCCGGGGACGATCTTGGCCCAGGTGTCCTTGGCCAGGTCGTTGGTGCCGAGCACCAGGCAGGTCAGGCGGTTGCGCGGGTCGCGCTTGGCCCGGGCGATCTCCTGGATGTTGAGGATCGAGGCCGGGGTCTCGATCATCGCCCAGACCGCGATGCCCTCCGGGGCGTCGAGGGATTCGAGCCGGTCCGCGATGCTCTCCAGCACCGCCGAGGACGACACCTTCGGCATCAGGATCGCGTCGGGCTTGGCCTCGATGGCGGCGTGCAGGTCGGCCTCGCCCCAGGGGGTCTGGGGGGCGTTGACCCGGATCACCAGCTCGCGGCTGCCATATTCCCCGCTCTTGACCGCGGCGCAGACCTGGTCGCGCGCGATCTCCTTCTCCTCCGGGCCGACCGCGTCCTCGAGATCGAGGATGATGCTGTCCACCGGCAGGGTCTTGGCCTTGTCGAGCGCCCGCTGGTTCGAGCCGGGCATGTAGAGCACGCTCCGGCGCAGGCGCAGGTCCGTCGTCGTGGCCATGGGCATTCCCTCCTGCGGCCGCTCCTCGGCCGGTCTTCGTTGCGGTGCACCCTAGAGCAGAACGACCCGCGTGCCACATCGGCTTGCGCGGTATCGGTGAGTCCGTGCGGCGTTTGATACTGTCCGGCGGGCGACTGTATCGAGCCGTGCTTTGGTCATGTTCTCACGGCTAAAGGCCGGCCACGTCCAATCCTTGGATCCCGGGATCCGGTCTCATGCGCGCTCTCACGACTGTCTTCATCCTGGCCGGCCTGACCCTGGCCGGGGCACCGGATCCCGCCCGGGCCCAGAGCCGGACGACCCTGGGGGTCGGCTCCGGCGCGGTGGCGGGCGCCCTGGTGGCGGGCCCGATCGGGGCCGTCGCGGGCGCCGTGGTCGGCGGGTTCGTCGGCAATTCCAGCGAGCGCGGACGGCGCCACGTCCGCCGGGTCCGACGCGCCGGCAGCGTCCGCCGGGCGCCGCAGCGGCGGGCCGAGGCCGAACTGCCGCGCCCGGCCGCGCCGGTCGCCCGGGCTGCGCCGCCGGCCGCCACGGCCTGGAAGGATCCGCACTGACCGGGAGAAGGCCACGGATTCCCGGCAAGGCGGCCCTTCGGCGAAGGGCCGCCGCAAATGCCGGCCCGCGAAGGCTACGCGAAGTCGGACGCGGTTCTTCCGGCGGCGGAGGGTGGCGGCCTGCGAAACGTTTCGCGCAACAGCCCCGGGAACGCGACGGCCTGGAACAGGCCCCGCGCCCCCAGGAAGGCCACGAAGGCCAGCCACAGCCCGGTATTGCCGAGGCCCAGGGCCAGGACCAGCGCCAGGACGGCGCCGTAGATCGCCAGCGCGCCCAACATGAGGTTGCGCATCGCCCGGGTCCAGGTGGCCCCGATATAGATCCCGTCATAGGCAAACGGCGCGGCCGCGGCGAGCGGCGCCAGGGCGGCGAGCGGCAGATAGGCCCGCGCGGTTTCGCGCACCGGCGTGCTGGTGGTGACGAAGTCGATGAAGCCCGGCCCGCCCAGGAAGGCGAGGAGGCCGACCGCGATCCCGAACCCCAGGCACCAGCGCAAACTCAAGGCTGACGCCCGCCGGAACGCCTCCGCGTCGCGCGCGCCCACCGCCTGCCCGCACAGGGTCTCGGCCGCGGTGGCGAAGCCGTCTAGGAAGAACCCGCCGATCATGAACAGATTCCACAGGACGGAATTGGCCGCCAGCACCACGTCGCCCTGCCGGGCGCCCAGCGCCGAGAACAGCACGATGGCGGTGATCAACGCCAGGGTGCGCAGGATGACGTCGAGGTTGACGCTGAGCGTCCGGCGCAGGGCGGCGGCGTCCCGCAGATCGCGCAGAGGCACCCGGAACGGCCGCGAGCCGAGCCGCGCCAGCACGACCAGCCCGAGCGCCAGCCCGGCCGCCTCCGCACAGAGCGCCGCCAGCGCGGCACCGGCGAGCCCCATGCCGAGGCCGAGGACGAAGGCGAGGGTCAGCCCGACATTGACCAGGTTGATCGCCACCTGGAGCAGCAGGCCGAGATCGGTCCGCCCGCGCCCCAGCACCGAGCCGAGCACGCCGTAGCTCGCCAGCACGAACGGGGCGGACAGGATGCGGATGTGGAAATAGGTGGCGAGGCCCGCGATCACCGCCTCGCTCGCGCCGCTCACCGCGAAGGCCGCCTGAGCGATCGGCCATTGCAGCGCGACCAAGCTCAGGCCGATCAGGGCGCCCGCCATGATCGCCCGGGCCAGGATGCGGTCGACCTCGGCGCCGTCGCGGGCGCCGACCGCCTGGGCGGTCAGGCCCGCGGTGGCCATGCGCAGGGCCCCGAAGGACCAGAAGATCGCGTCGAAGATGACGGCGCCCAAAGCCACCGCGCCGAGCAGGGCCGCGTCGCCGAGCCGCCCGATCACCGCCGCGCCGACGAAGCCGAGCATCGGCGTCGTGACGTTGGCCAGCGTCATCGGCAGGGCCAGGGCCAGGACGCGACGGTGCGTCGGCAGGACCGGGGCGGCGGCAGGCGGATGCGTCATGCCGCAACTTTAGCCGACCCGGACGATTTGCGATGCGCTCAGCGCGCCGTCGCGAACAGCCTCGAGATCAGCCAGAGCGGGATGACCACGACGGCCCCGGCGACGATCCAGCCGCCGAAATCGTGCAGGGAGGCGAGGCCGATTTCTAGGAGCGCCTGGGCCGAATCGTAGATCCGCCAGAACAGCCGGCCCGGCGTGAGGCCGAGCAGCGACATGCCGGCGCCGACCAGCGTCGACAGGAACAGCAGGCGCAGGAACACGCCGGCGGGCGAGCCGCCGAGGAATCGGCGCAGCGCGGAGGCCCGCGGCGGATAGGTTTCCGCGTCGTAGGTGCCATTCGGCGGCGGGGCACCGTGCCGGCGCCGGTCGTGATCGACGAGCATCGCGTCCTCATGAAGCCAGGGGCACCCGGATCGGCGACGAAGCGGGCGGAACCGTGGCCGGCACACCACACCGCGTCGAAACCGGATCCCGGATCAGGCGTTAGCGGGTTTCACCCACGGACCCGAGATGGCAAGCGAGACCCGTCCCGCCAAGATGCCGGGAATGGCCGCGGGACAAAGCCGACGGGACGAGACCCAGCATGATCGACCACGCCCTGTTCGACCCGGCGACGATCGATCCGGAGACGCTTCGGCTGAATGCCGAGATCGTCGCGGCTCACGCCGCCCTGCCCGACCCCTGGTCGCTGCCCATCGAGGAGGTGCGCGCCCGCCGTCGCGCCGGCACCAAGGCCGCGCCGGCGATGCCGCACAGCGCCCGGGCCGAGTGGCTGACGATCGAGGGGCCCGCCGGCCCGCTCAAGCTCCGGGTCATCCGCCCGAAGGCCCCGGCGAAGCTGCGCGGCGCCTATCTCCACATTCACCGGGGCGGCTGGGTCTGGGGCGCCGCCGACGAGCAGGATCCGTGGCTCGAGCGCATCGCCGATGCCTGCGGCTTCGTCGTGCTGTCGGTGGAGTACCGGCTCGCCCCCGAACATCCCTACCCCGCCGCCCTGCTCGACTGCGAGGCCGCGGCCCTGTGGCTCGCCGGGCCGGGCCGGGCCGAGTTCGGGATCCATGCGCTGACGATCGGCGGCGAATCGGTCGGCGCCCACCTCGCCGTGATGGTGCTGCTGCGCCTGCGCGACCTGCATGACCAGCCGCGCGCGTTCCGCGGCGCCAACCTCAATGCCGGGTTCTACGACCTCGGCCTGACCCCGTCGGTGCGCAACTGGGGCGACGAGCGCCTCGTCGTGAACACCCGCGATCTGACCAAATTCGCCGACGGCTACGTCCGCGAGGGGATCGACCGGCGCCGGCCGGACGTCTCGCCGATCTACGCCGACCTGAAGGGCCTGCCGCCGGCCCTGTTCACCATCGGCACCGCCGATCCGCTCCTCGACGACACGCTGTACATGTCGGCCCGCTGGGCGGCGGCCGGCAATGGCGGCCACACCGCGATCTATCCCGGCGGATGCCACGTCTTCGCCCGCTACCCGAGCGCGATGAGCGAGCGCGCCCTCGAGCTGATCGACCGCTTCCTGATGGCCCTGGCCTGAGCGACGCCCACGAGATCCTGCCGCCGGCCTTCCGGGCGTGGTTCGCGGCGCGTGGCTGGACGCCCCGGTCGCACCAGCTCGACCTACTGCGGATCGCCCGGGCGGGCCGCTCGGCCCTCTTGGTGGCACCCACGGGGGCCGGCAAGACGCTGGCGGGGTTTCTGCCGAGCCTCGTCGCCCTCTCGGAACGGGAAGCCGCCAAAGCCGAGCCCAAGGCCGCGAGGGGGCTGCACACCCTCTACGTCTCGCCGCTGAAGGCGCTCGCGGTCGACATCGCCCGCAACCTCGACACGCCGATCGCCGAGATGGCGCTGCCGGTGCGGGTCGAGACCCGGACCGGCGATACGCCCGCGCACAAGCGCACCCGGCAGATCAGCCGCCCGCCTGACATCCTGCTCACGACGCCCGAGCAGCTGGCGCTGCTGATCGCCCATCGCGACGCCGCCGCGTTCTTCTCCGGGCTGCGCTGCGTGATCCTCGACGAGCTGCACGCCCTCGTGACCTCGAAGCGCGGCGACCTGCTGGCCCTGGCGCTTGCCCGGCTGCACCGCCTCAGCCCGGACCTGGCGTCGATCGGCCTGTCCGCGACGGTCCGTGAGCCGGACGAGCTGCGCAAGTATCTGGTGCCGCAGCGCGCAGATTCGCCGCCCGCCATGGCCGACCTCGTCACCGTCCGGGGCGGCGCCAAGGCCGACCTGCGCATGCTGGATCTCGGGCGGTCGCTGCCGATCTCGGGGCACACGGCCTGGCACTCGATGCCGGCGATCTACGACCTGATCCGCGCGCACCGCACCACGCTGGTCTTCGTCAACACCCGGCTCCAGGCCGAGTACACGTTCCAGGAGCTCTGGCGGCTCAACGACGACGCCCTGCCGATCGCGATCCACCACGGCTCGCTCGATGCGCAGCAGCGCCGCCGCGTCGAGGCCGCGATGGCGGCGGGCCAGCTGCGGGCGATCGTCTGCACCGCGACCCTCGATCTCGGTATCGACTGGGGCGATGTCGATCTCGTGGTCAATGTCGGGGCGCCCAAGGGTGCGAGCCGGATCATGCAGCGGATCGGCCGGGCCAACCACCGGATGGACGAGCCGTCGAAGGCCTATCTGGTGCCGGGCAACCGCTTCGAGATGCTGGAATGCCAGGCGGCCCTCGACGCCGTCGAGGAGGCCGCGCAGGACACCCCCGACGCCCGGCTCGGCGCCCTCGACGTGCTCGCCCAGCACGTGCTCGGCATGGCTTGCGCCGACGCCTTCGATCCGCTGGGGCTCTACGAGGAGATCGTCTCCGCATCGCCCTACGCGGGGCTGACCTGGGAATCCTTCGAGCAGGTGGTCGATTACGTGGCCACCGGCGGCTATGCGCTGCGGGCCTACGAGCGCTTCGCCAAGATCCTGCGCGGGTCCGACGGGCTGTGGCGGGTGCGCGACGCCCGGACGGCCCAGGCCTACCGGATGAATGTCGGCACGATCGTCGAGGCGGCGCGGGTGCGGGTGCGGCTCGGCCGGACGCTCCGGAGCAAGCCCGGCACGGTCCTGCCGAAGGGCGGACGGGTGCTCGGCGAGATCGAGGACGAGTTCGCCGACACGCTCACGATCGGCGACACCTTCCTGTTCGCCGGCGAGACCCTGCGGTTCGAGGGCCTGGCCGAGGACGAGGCCCTGGTGACCCGCGCGCCGCTCGGCACCGATCCGGCGATCCCCTCATATGCGGGCGCGAAGTTTCCGCTCTCGACCTTCCTGGCCGAGCGGGTCCGGGCGATCATCGCCGACCCGTTCGAGTGGGACCGCCTTCCGAAGCAGATCGGCGAGTACCTGCAGCAGCAGCGCCGCCGCTCGGTCCTGCCGGGCGAGCGCGATTTGCTCGTCGAGACCTTTCCCCGGGGCAAGCGCCATTACCTCACGGCCTTCCCGTTCGAGGGCCGGCTGGCCCACCAGACGCTCGGCATGCTGCTCACCCGCCGGCTGGAACGCGACGGGCTGCGCCCCCTCGGCTTCGCGGCGAACGATTACGGCATCGCGATCTGGACCACCCGGGACGTGTCCGAGCGGGCCGTGCTCGATCCCGACTTCATCGGCGACCTGTTCGCGGTCGACATGCTGGGTGACGACCTCGAAGCGTGGCTCGACGAATCGGCGATGATGAAGCGCACCTTCCGGCAATGCGCGGTGATCGCCGGCCTGATCGAGCGCCACCATCCGGGCCTGAAGAAGTCCGGCCGGCAGGTCACGATCTCCACCGATCTGATCTACGACGTGCTGCGCAAGCACCAGCCCGACCACCTCCTGCTCCGGGCCGCGCGGCAGGATGCGGCAACCGGACTCCTCGACGTGAGGCGCCTCGGCATGATGCTAGAGCGCATCCAGGGGCGAATCATCCACAGGGCTCTCGACCGGGTCTCGCCGCTCTCCGTATCCGTCATGCTCGAGATCGGGCGTGAGCGGGTCTACGGCGAGGGTGCCGACGAGATCCTGGCCGAGGCGGAGGCCGAGCTTCTTCAGGAAGCTCTGTCCTGACCGGCGATCCGCCCTCCCCCGACGAATCCGAGGATGCGATCTTGGCGGCCGGCCTGAGACTCGAGAAGACTCACAAGCACCCGACCCTGTTGCTGGCGGGCGAGACCCTGATGCTCGACCTGTGCGGCGGCGTATGGCTGCCGGAGCATCGCACGCTGATCGTCTCCGACCTCCACTTGGAGAAGGGGTCGTCCTACGCAGCCCGCACCGGCCAGTTCCTGCCGCCCTACGATACCCGCGAGACCCTGGCCTGCCTGCACGAGGCCGTGACCCGCCACGATCCCGCCCGCGTGGTCGCCCTGGGCGATTCATTCCACGACGACCGCGGGCCGGAGCGGATGGAGCCCGGCGACCGGGCCATGGTGGCGGCCCTGCAGGAGGGACGGGACTGGGTCTGGATCGCCGGCAACCACGATGCCGCGGTCAGCGAGGGCGTCGGCGGCCGCTATGCCGACGCGCTGACCCTCGGCGGCCTGGTCCTGCGCCACGAGCCGAGCGCGGAACCCGTGATCGGCGAGATCGCGGGCCATCTCCATCCCTGCGGCAAGGTCGCGATGCGCGGCCGGGCGGTCCGCCGGCGCTGCTTCGTCACCGACGGCACCCGGCTCGTAATGCCGGCCTTCGGCGCCTATGCGGGCGGGCTGAATGTCCGCGACCGGGCGATCGAAGGCCTCTTCCCGAACGGGTTCACGGCGCATCTGCTCGGGGACGGACGGGTCTTCGCCATCGGCCGGGCACAACTCGCCCGGGACTGACGCGCGCTCAGCGATAGAACGTGTAGGTCGCGGTGTAGGGCACGCGCACTGTCTGTCCCGGCGTGCAGCCGCCCGCCGGCTTCTCCCCGCCATCCGTGTCGCTGCGCAGCACGTAGCGTGTCCCCGCGAGCATTCCCGATCCGGTGGCGCGGGCGGAGAGCATCAGCCAGGCGACGGCGTGCGGTTGCGGTGCCGGGGCGTGGTCGATCACCGACCCGACCACCCGGGACCCGTCCTGGATCTCCCAGGTCGGACCCTCGAAATGGCGCCCGACGACGCGCCCATCCGGCTGGGCAAGGTCCGCGTCGGGCTTGGCGGCGCTCCAGACCGGGGCCCCCTCCCCGGCGATGCAGGTATAGATCTGCGCTCCCCGCGCGGCGAAGCTGGCGATCGACACGCTTCCGGCCGGCGGCGCGAGGCGCGCCGGTTCGGCAAGGGCGAAGGCCGGCGCGCAGCACGCGAGGGTGATGAGGGCAGGCCGCAGGGTTCTGGTCAGGGCGTAGGCGATCGGTTCAGCTCCGTCCGGACGGGTCGAACCACGGAACGGGGGAAGCCGCTTGCGGGTTTCATGCCGCGGCCTGCCCCCGTCCGTTGGCTCAGGCGGATTTCATGAACCGGTCGATGCTCTCCGCGAGATCCGAGGAGTGGACGGCCAGGCTCTCGGCGACGCCCAGGACGGCCTCCGCCAGTTGACCGGTGGCATTGGCAGCCTGCGAGACCCCGCCGATATTGCCCGACATCTCGTGGGTCGAGACCGCCTGCTCCTCGACGGCGCTGGCCATCGCCAGGGTCAGCGTCGAGAGTTCGGCCACGGCGGCGGTGATCATCTCGATCGCCCCGACCGCCTCGCCGGTGGCGTTCTGGATCGCCGCCACCTGCTGGGTGATCTCCCCCGTGGCCTTGGCGGTCTGTTCGGCCAGAGCCTTGACCTCGCTGGCGACCACCGCGAAGCCCCGCCCGGCGGCACCGGCCCGGGCCGCCTCGATTGTGGCGTTCAGCGCCAGCAGGTTGGTCTGGCCGGCGATCGACTTGATCATGCTCACGACCGCGTCGACCTCGCGCGCGTTCTCGGCCAGCTGCCGCATCGTCGCGTCCGTGGTCTCGGCCTGGATGGCGATCTGCCGAGCGCGCTCCGAAACCCGCCCGACCTGGCCGGAGATCTCCTGGATCGCACCGTTCATCTGCTCGGAGTTCGACGCGACCGACGAGGCCTTCTGGCGGGCGGAATCCGCCGACTGCGTCAGCCCCTCGGCCGAGTGCTGCATGTCGCGGATTGCCGAACCGACGGCGTCGACGACGCGGCTCACGTCGGTGGCCATGTTCACCTGCGCGGACACGACCGCCCAGGTCAGCATCGGGCCGATGTACCGGCCCTTCCGATCGTTGACGGCGGTGACCTGCAGGTCGAGCGTCTCCGGGCCGACCTTGATCTTGGTCCGGTGCGGCAGCCGGCTCGCATCCGCCAGCATGTTGCGCTGGTGGTGGGGGTTCTTGTGGAACACGTCGAACGAGTTGTTGACCATCTCGTCGACCTTGATCGGCAGGTATTGCTCCAGGGGCGCCAACGTCTTGCGCGAGGTCGTGTTCAGGTAGTTGATCTTGAAATCGTTGCGCGGATCGGCGGTCATGACCGCAACCGGCATGTTGTCGATCATCGACATCAGGCGGTCGATGTCATTCTTCTTGGCCGAGATGTCGGCGGCGAACTTGACCACCTTCACCGGCTTGCCGCGGGCATCGAGCACCGGATTGTAGGTCGCTTCCAGCCAAACCTCCGACCCGTCCTTGTCGAGGCGCAGGAACTCGCCGGTGACGTATTGCCCGTCCTTCAGCTTCGCCCAGAAATCCGTGTATTCCGTGCTCTTGGCAAAGGCCGGGTCGACGAAGATGCGATGGTGCTTGTCGCGGACATCCGCGAGCGTGTACTTCATCAATTTAAGGAAGTTCTCGTTGGCATCGAGAACCTGGCCGTCCATCGAGAATTCGATGATGGCCAGCGACCGATTCAAGGCGTCGAGCTTGGCCTGCGACTCGCTGTAAACCGATTTTTTGAACATATCACTGCTCGCGCTTCTCGAGCGGAAACCTAGCGCATAGTACGTTAATTTTGACCTAACTTGCCGAATTCAGAAACGATGCCGGCTTAGATTGCGGCGCGCAAGACAGAAATGCGAATTTTTGAACTCTTGTACTTCTAGTATTCCGAGATTTTCGGGGAACCTCCGGCAAACGATCCAAACGTAGGTGCGAATATCAGAACCAGCCGCGTATCCGGAAGTACACGATCGGCGCCAGGGCGCTGAACAGGATCAGGCCGAGCGCGTAATGGTAGCCGTAGGCCCAATCCAGTTCGGGCATGTGTTTGAAGTTCATGCCGTACATCGAGGCGATCAGGGTCGGCGGTACGCCCACCACCGAGACGACGGTGAGGACGCGAAAAACGTTGTTCTGCTCGATGTTAATGAGCCCGAGCGTCGCGTCGAGCAGGAACTGAACGTTCTCGGCGAGCCGCGTCTCGAACTCGTCGAGGGATTCGATATCCCGCCGAATCGTTTCGAAGCGCCCATCCTCCGGCAGCCCGAGCCCGTCGCAGGCGGCCGACACGAACGGCACGATCCGCTCGAGGCCGAGCAAGCTGGCGCGGATCTTCCCCAGGACCTTCCCGCGGTTGCTGATCCCGCGCAGGATCCGCCGCAGCGCCAGGTCGCGCCGGCGCGGCGGCGGGCTCTCCATCCGGCGGCGATTCGCGCCGCGCAGGTCGAAGTCGAAGATGCGCGTCGAGAGCTGGTCGAGTTCCGAGGCCATGTCCTCGAGGGCGTCCGCCAGGCTGTCGACCAGCTCCTCCAGGATGACCAGGAAGATCTCGCTCGGGGATACGCTGCCGTCGCCGTCGGCGATCCGTTTCTGGGCCGAGTCCACCGCGCGCAGCTCGTGGAACCGGATGGTGACGAGGTGGTCCTTCGACAGGAGGAAGCCGAGCGGCTTCAGCTGCGAGTCGCTGCGCTCGAAGGTGATCATCGGCGTCGACAGCGACAGGCCGCCCTTCACCCGCCGCAGCCGGCTGGAGGATTCGACCTCCGACAGCGCCGCCCGGGACGGCACGCGCAGACCGGTTGCCGCCTCGACGGCGGCGGCTTCCTCGGAACTCGGATCGTTCAGGTCGAGCCAGACGGCGTTGCCGGAAATCGGGCCGCCAAGGTCCAGCGCAACCGCGCCGTCGGGTCCGTGCAGGCTCAGCATGAGAGCGCGTTGTCCGTGGGAAATGAAGGCTGATGTCGCGTCATCGCGCCGTCGCGCGCGGGTGCGACAGCCTTGACTCGGAACCAGGCGAGGGCTATCTCGCCGCCGTCATTGGCACTCGCCAAGACAGAGTGCTAACAGTCGGGTTTGGAAGCGGTCCCGCAGGCCGCATCAACGCCAACTGCAGACCTGAAGCAAGAGGGCAGCTCATGAAGTTCCGTCCGCTGCACGACCGCGTGGTCGTCCGTCGCATCGAGAGCGAGGAGAAGACCAAGGGCGGCATCATCATTCCGGACACCGCCAAGGAGAAGCCGCAGGAAGGCGAGATCGTCGCCGTCGGCCCCGGCGCTCGCGACGAGCAGGGCCGCGTCAACGCGCTCGACGTCAAGGCCGGCGACCGCGTCCTGTTCGGCAAGTGGTCCGGCACCGAGGTCAAGATCGACGGTCAGGACCTCCTGATCATGAAGGAATCCGACATCATGGGCGTCGTCGCTCTCTGATCGGATCGCCTTTCCCCGCCCTTTGAGGCCGTCCGAGGCCTTGGGGTTCAACCCAACCACAAGAGGCAAACCATGGCAGCGAAAGACGTTCGTTTCTCCGCCGACGCGCGCGATAAGATGCTGCGCGGCGTCGACATCCTCGCCGACGCGGTGAAGGTGACGCTGGGCCCGAAGGGCCGCAACGTCGTGATCGAGAAGAGCTTCGGCGCCCCGCGCATCACCAAGGACGGTGTGACGGTCGCCAAGGAGATCGAGCTCGCCGACAAGTTCGAGAACATGGGCGCCCAGATGGTGCGCGAAGTGGCCTCGAAGACCAACGACATCGCGGGTGACGGCACCACCACCGCGACCGTGCTGGCCCAGGCCATCGTCCGCGAAGGCGCCAAGTACGTCGCCGCCGGCATCAACCCGATGGACCTGAAGCGCGGCATCGACCTCGCCACCGCCGCTGCGGTGAAGGACATCATCGCGCGCGCCAAGAAGGTCTCGACCTCCGACGAGGTCGCCCAGGTCGGCACGATCT
>NZ_AKFK01000087.1:0-45854 GCF_000272495.1 Methylobacterium sp. GXF4
TGATGTCGCCGATCGTCTGGGTCTTCTCCGACAGGCTGACGATGTTGCCGGCCACGGCCTCCGCCTGCTCGCGGATCGCGTCCATGGCCTTGGCGGTGTCGGACACCGCGCGCAAACCCTGGCGGGAGGTCTGGGCCGTGGCCTGGGCGGTGGCGATCACCTCGGTGGCGCGCTTGCCGATCTGCGCGCCGGAATGGGTGATCTCGTCCACCGTGGCGGCGGTCTCCTGCACGGCGGCGAATTGCTCCTCTACCGAGGCCGCCTGCTGCTGGGCCGAGGCACGGATCTCGGCGGCGGCGGCGTTGAGGTCGGCGGTGGCGGCGCGGTTCGTCCGGGCGAGATCGGACAGGCCGTCCACCATCGCGTCGAGCGTGCGCCCGAGGCGCGCGATCTCGTGGCGCCCGCCGGAATGCAGCCGGCCCGACAGATCCCCCGCACCGACCCGCTCGACGAACGCCATCACGTCTCCGAGCGGGCGGACGATCAGGCGGTTGATGGCCACCGCGATCCCGGCGCAGATCAGCAGCGTGAGCAGGGTGCCACCCCACAGAGCCAGGGTCTCGTTGCGTTCGGCTTGGGACGCCCGCTGGCTCAGCATCGCCCGATGGGCCTCCTCCAGGCTCTCGATGGCGACAAGCTTGTCACGCAGCGTGTCGAACAGCTGCTTGCCGGTGCCCTCGGACTCGATACGCACCGCCTCGGGTCGGGTCGCCGGGTCAGCCGTGCCCCGGATGGCCGCTTGACCGATATCGGCCTGCCAAGTGCGGGCCGCCGTCACGGCATCGGCCAGCAGGCGCGACGCGGCGGCATCGGTGCCGATCAGGTTTCTGAGGCGGTCGATCGCTGCGTCCAGGGCCGGTTGTCCCTGGCGGTAGGGTTCCAGGCTGCCCTCTCGGCCGGATATCAGGTAGCCACGCAGCCCCGTCTCCTGGTTGAGCATGGCATTGCGGAATGCGTCGAGGCTGCGGATCGTTTGATTCGAGCGACTCAGAGCGTCGTTCGCGTCCTGCAGCTGGCCGCGGGTCAGCAGGACCGCCCCGCTGCTGAGCACCGACACCAGCGCGATGACGCCGATGGCGCTCCCGAGGGTGCGATTGAGACCCAACGTGTTCGGCATGTTCGGCTTTTCCTAACCCGACTGGCGCACGGCCTCGCGCGGCTGCGGCAACCGAAGGCGGCGTAAGCCCATAGCGCCCAAACCAGGCTGGTGCGAGCCGTATGCCGATGGAATAGGTCCGGCCCGGCGATCCGCCGGTTCTCGCCCTCGCTGCGTCGGGTGTGCACGGGGAGGCCCTGCATCGCGGGTGCGGTTGCAACTTGGGTTCGAGAGGGATTTGGAGCTACGGCGAGCGCGACGGCGGTCATCCCCGGTCCGCAACGACCGCGCATCGCCGGATTCCCGAACCTTCAGGGGCCTGTGGACCTTCGGCCTCGAACGCGGTATGATGCGTGTGAGGTTGATGACCGGTTCGTAATAACGTTTCAGGACCCGGGGGCGGTACCCGGCGCCTCCACCAGAAGCATCCTGTCCCTGATAATGCAGGGGTCTTGGCAGACTGCGATGCGTTGTCTGCAGCCAGGGTGTTTCTGATGGGGGCGAAGTTAGGTTCGACTGGACGGTAAAGGGATCGCGAGTTCTACCCTGTTTCGGCAGGATAAGATGCGACTTTCGGTAAGGACTCGACCGGTTCGGCGCAGGCAACCCCTGTTCCGGGCACCTGACCAAAACTCTAAATGCCAACGATAACGTTGTCATGGATGCCCGCCTCGCGGCGTAAGCATCTTGCGGCAGGGCAGCCGTAGAAACAGAACCCGGGGCTTCGGCCCCGGGGCCCACCTTTTCCGACGGAATGAGCATGGGCAACGTTCCACGGCGATCCCGGGGGCCGTCGATGTATGTCTGCTCGCTCCGAGCAAACGTCTCTGCATCTGCTGCCGGGAGCCGGCTTCGTCAGGCTGGCGGCGGGGATGCCCTCCGTGTTTTCAGCGACGAATACCGGCCCGCCCCAGAGTCTTTTTGAAGAAGCCTCCGGCAAGCGATGGCTTGGACGCTACGGTGGGCGGGTACCGGGGAGGATACTAGTGCAGTGACGCGTACGGAGGATTCACGCGTACGATGAGACGTGCGAGTCTGGGCGATGGCTCAGACGGTATGCGTGCTTCTCGATGCGACCGATGCGGCACGGTTGGCTGCGATTGCGAGCGACCACTCCCGTTCGCTCAAACATACCCAGCGCGCTCGCATCATCCTGCTCTCAGCCGAGCGCCTGAGCGTCCAGGACGTCGCCCGGCGGGCAGGCGTCAGACGCCCGGCACGCCGCCCCATTCGACCGAGACGGTGGCCGAGGTGCTGGCGCTGACCTGCTCGGAGCCGCCGGGCGAGGTCACCCACTGGATCCGGCCGGGCCGGCCGTGGCTCGCGCGGTCGGGATCTCGTTGCGTGCCGTGCAGCGGATCTGGGACGCTCACCGCCTCCAGCTGCACCGGCTGCGCACGTTCAAGCGCTCGCGCGACCCGCTTTTGCCGCCAAGGTCGAGGATGTCGTCGGCCTCTACATGACCCCGCCCGCCCAGGCGGTGGCGCTGTCCATCGACGATCCTTCGATAAGCTCAGGATGAGGAGAGCCAGATCCAGGCGCTGGAGCGGACCCGCCCCGATCGTCCGCTTACCCCCGGCCATCCCGCCGCCCAGACCCACGACTATACCCGTCACGGCACGACGACGCTGTTTGCCGCCCTCGACGTCCTGGCGGGCACCGTGCTCGGCCGCTGCATGCAGCGCCACCGGAACGGTGAGTTCATCCGGTTCCTCAACGCCGTCGAGGTTGCTGTCCCGCCCGGCAAGGCGATCCACGCGATCCTCGACAACGTCACCACTCACAAGCATCCGAAGGTGCGCGGCTGGCTGGCTCGCCACCCGCGCCGGACCTTCCACCTCACCCCGACTTCGGCCTCGTGGCTCAACGCCGTCGAGGGCTTCTTCTCAGCGCTGACCCGTCGTCGGCTGCGACGCGGCTCCTTCACCGGCGTCGTCGATCCGCAGGCAGCCATCAAACGCTACATCGCCGAGCACAACCGGCGCGCCAGACCTTTCGTCTGGACCAAACCCGCCACCGACATCCTCGCCGCCGTCAGCCGATCCCCAGAACCATCCGTCTGAGTCAGTGCACTAGCTGTCTGGTTGCGAAACCTCCTTGGCGTCTGCGACGATGCGAAGGGCACGTTTGACGAGACTTGGGCTGGGCGGTCTGTAGGTGGGATTGGCGAGCGCTGGATCAGCTTTGAGCCGCTGGCGCAGCACCATCTCGGGCGAGAGACCTTTGAGCACGCGCTGCCGGCGACCGTTGTAGGCCGCGTTGAAGCCGCGCAGCACGATCTCCAGGTCGGCGTGGCTGTAGATCATGATGCCCAACACCTCCCTCTGCACCCGGCCGTTGAAGCGATCGGCCATGCCATTGGTCGTTGGCGTGTAGGGTCGCGTCTTGCGATGCTGCACCCTGTGCCGCTCGCAGGCTGCCTCGAAAGCATCGGCCGTGAAGCAGGAGCCCCGATCGGTGAGCACGTGGGTGACTTGGAAGGGGAAGGCGTCGAGTGCCTCCGTGGGGAAGGCCACCGCCGAGGCCGTTGTCTCGTCGTCCACGACGGCGAGGTGCACGTAGCGCGAGGCACGGTCGACGGCGACGTAGAGGAAGCGCTTGTGGGTGGAGCCGTCGCGGTCGCGCAGCTTCGGCAGGTGCTTTACGTCGACATGCACGAAGCCGACCTCGTAGTCCTTGAAGGCGCCGTGCGGCTTCCGGGCCTGCTCTGCGGGCGGCAGCCGGTTGAGGCCCTCCACCCTGAGGATGCGGTAGACGGCGTCCCGGGTCAGGTGCGGCAGGAAGTGGCTGACGACGAAGGTCAGCGCGTCGGGGGGCGGTGGAGCGGCGGAGCGCGCACACGATGGCACGCTCCTCATCGCTGGCGCGCCAGGGCAGTTTATGTGGCCGGGCCGAGCGATCGTGACAGGCATCGGGGCCGCGTCTGCGCCATTTGCGGATGGTCTCGGTTGATACGCCGTAGCGCTTGGCCCGCACCCCGGAGCTCTCGGGCGAGCGTGCGATCTCGGCGCAGACGGCCGGAGTGGTGCGGGCCCGGGGATGGATGGCGAGCATCAACGAGCCCTCCTGGTAGCGCGACGGCGCATACCCTCGAACCGCCAAGCTTAGGCTTTGATCGCCCAACGGGCCACAGCCCAACGACGTTCCTCAACCAAACAGCTAGGGTCCGGCGGCTAATCCGCAGCAGCTTCGACGCCTCGTCGGCAGTGAAGAGATCGGACACGGTCACGGCAACTCCGCTTCTGGCCGCATGGCCTGCGAGCAGACCTTGGCGCAGCTCGGCCGGATGTCATCCGGTCTCTGCCCCACCCCGCGCGACCTGCGCGCGTGCCAAGCGGCTACAATGCCATTGTGCGATGCGAATCAGATAATGGATGGGCACAGTTGGAGGCGGGGCCCGGAGTCGAACCGGACGTGCGAAGCTTTGCAGGCTTCTGGCTGCACACTCGCCCACATGGCCATCGTCCTTTGACCACACCGCTTGTGCAGCATCAAGGTCGCGCGATGAGGGACCCTCGGATGGCCGCCAAGACGCTTAGCAGTGTCCTACCGACCATGACCCCTGGCCTGGAGGCCATCCCCGGGAACGGTGGCGGCGCCGGGATCCGGTTCCCGAAGCGAGAGGGATAGGCATTGAGGCGGTCAGGGCGTACCACCGAGTTCCTGAGGCCGAAGGGATGTCTTGAAATGAGCGCGGTGCGGTTCTCTCTAGCTGTCGCGCTGTCGATGCTCGTGCTGCCGATCAGCGCCGCTGCTCCTGCATCGGCTGGCCCAGCCCAATCCTATCAATACCGTGAGAAGCGGTTCCGCAACGCTTGCTGGCCACCGTTCAAGTTTGCTGCTGGCGCTTGTGTGCGTAGGTGCCCGGCCGGGTATCAGAACAACGGTGGCTATTGCCGTCAGCGATCGATGCGGTTCTGAAAGTCCTTGCGGTGAGTGGAAAAGATCCGCGAGACGACGACTGCGACTACGAGCACTCTTCGCTATCCGGATCGTTCACCCGCGATGGTGAGACGGTCGACGTGGAGATTTATCGGTTCGCGGGCACGCAGGATCCTTGGCGGCTGGCCGTCGTCCACATGTCCGGCGGTAACACTGAATGGCAGGAGCGGTTCGCGACGGAGGAGGATGCCTACGCCGCTTTCCTGGAGGTGGCTGAGAAAAGCGGCCTCGCGTCGTTCTGCGCCCGTCCCAGCGAGAGCGTGCACTGATCGCGATCAGAACTTTGCGCAGACGCGGGCGAGATCGACGACCTCCCCCGCCAGCCCGTGATCGGATCGGGCGGTGGGCTGAGCCGGTTTCAACATGGATCAGGCAAGACCGCTTCTGCCGCATGGTCGATCGCCATGCCTTGGCGTAGCTCGGCCGGATGTCAGCCGGTCTCGCCCCCACGCTGCTCCCGAACCCCGTCGCGATGTGGCACGGGGCCATCGAAAACATCTCCGAGCGCGCCTCACCGTGTCGCTACCTGACACCTGCACAGTGGGCGACGATGCGGGAGTCGGCGCTCGATTTCTGCACCCGCTTCGGCGCTGAGGCTCACAGCTTGAGCTGGACAGCGCCACAGCTCTTCGGCGTCCATCCCGAGCACGGCAGGCTTCAGGTAGACTGCTGCGGTGGGCTGATGACCGCTGGCAAGCAGGCGACGCCAGTCGAGGCGGATCGGATCGTGTTCGAGCGGACCGCGGCCTACCGGAGCACGCCAGGCATGGTGTGGGGACCGCCGATCTGGGAATTCAAGACGAAGGCTGGTTGATGCGGCTCCGGTTGGAGCGCTCGGCGTCCCCGCTCGTTGCCCCTCTGACCCTGACCCACCAAACTGGTCCGCGCTGAGCGCAAGTTTTTCGGGCATCCTGAACCCTGAAGGAGGGTGGATGCCATGCCTCGCAAGCGCTTTACGAACGAACAGATCGCCTTCGCCCTTCGGCAGGCGGAGAACGGCGCGACGGTGGACGAGGTCTGCCGGAAGATGGGTGTGTCCGAGCCGACGTTCTACCGCTGGAAGAAGCAGTTCGTCGGCATGGGCGTGCCGGAGATCCGGCGGCTGAAGCAGCTGGAGGACGAGAACAGCAAGCTCAAACGATTAGTGGCCGACCTGACGCTGGACCGCTCGATGTTGCAGGATGTCCTGAAGCGAAAGTGGTAAGGCCCGGCGCTCGCCGTGAAGTCGCCGGCCACCTGCAGGTGGCCTACGGCTCGAGCCGAGCGTCGGGCCTGCCAGGCCACCGGTTTTGGCCGCTCGTCCCAGCGTTACAGGAAGCGCTCTGACCCGCAGGTTGCGCTGCGGATGCGGCTGAAGGAACTCGCTGCCGCGCGGGTGCGCTACGGCTACCGACGGCTGCATATCCTACTGCGACGGGAGGGCTGGGAGGTGAACCACAAGCGCACCTACCGGATCTATCGCGACGAGGGACTGTCGATCCGGCCCAAGCTGCCCAAACGCAAACGGGCTTGGCGCTACCGGCAAGGGCGGCCGGCGATCGGCGGACCCAACGAGGTCTGGGCCATGGGCTTTATGTCTGATCGCATCTTCGACGGACGTCCGTTCCGGATCCTGACGGTCGTCGATTGCCGTACGCGAGAGGCGCTCTCGCTCACACCGAGAGCCAACTTCCGCGCCTTCCAGGTGACCGAGGCCCTGGACGCACTGGTGAAGCTCCGCGGTCGTCCAAAGAGCCTACGGGTGGACAATGGACCGGAGTTCGCCGGGCGCATGCTCGACCAGTGGGCGTACCTGAACGGGGTCGAGATCGACTTCTCACGACCGGGCAAACCGACAGACAACGCCTACATCGAGTCGTTCAACGGCCGCCTACGGGCGGAATGTCTGAACGCCGCGTGGTTCCTGTCGCTGGCCGATGCCCGCGAGCGCATCGAGGACTGGAGGTGCCACGACAACGAAGATCGCCCCCATACGGCCCTGGGCGGCTTGACGCCCCGAGCCTTCGCCAACCAAGCTGTCACAGCCCGAGAACTTGCATAGGCCGTGGACCACAAACGGGGTCAACTCCAACAACCCGGGAACTTGCATAGGCCGTGGACCACAAACAGGGTCAACTCCAGGCCGACGATGCACTAACTTCGAACCTGGGCCACCGAATGGGGCAGGCCAGTCCGGCTGCCATGATGATGCCCGGACATTGTTAACCGGATAGAAACGAAAACGGCCGGGTATTACCCCGGCCGCCGTCATCGATATACCGTTTGAGGATCAGCGGAGGAGCTGGAGGATACCCTGCTGCTGCTGGTTCGCGAGCGAGAGAGTCTGCTGGGCAATCGATTGGCGAGTCTGAAGAGCGGTAAAATTAGCCGCTTCTTCGTTCATATCAGCGTTCACAAGATTATCAGAGCCGGTCTTGAGAACATTCACGATTTGCTTCGTGAAATCTTGGCGGGTCTGCACCACTGACAAGCTCGAACCAAGGCTTGAAGCTTTGGTCGAGAGTGAGGTGAGTGCGGTTGTCAGAAGATCCGAAAGTTTGTCGAGGTCTTCATTGCTCGTGAAAGTAGCGGCATCCGCCGGGAGCGTATCAGCAGCACCAGCTGCTCCAGCCGTAGTAATGCCAAGACTTCCGGCAGTTACTGCCTCGGCAGCATCCCCAGCGGCATTCTTGAGACTGACGGTGATGTCGCTCTTATTCGTGCCGGTTTTTTCATTAAACGTGACGTTCAGCTCTTCGCCGTTCAACAGGTTGACGCCGTTGTACCCAGAGTCTTTCGCCAAAGTGTTTATTTGCTTTGCGAGGTCAAGATACTGCGTTTTTAGGTTGTCCCTCACCTTTGATGTTGTTGCGTCTGTTGCGTCATACGTTGTATCCTGGCGCGCCTGCTTGACGGTAGACTGCATCTGCTGGACGAGGTTCTTCATCCCGTCGATGCCCTTCGAGGCAGCCTGAATGGTCTGAATACCGTTCGACATGCCGTCTAGAAGGTCGGTCAACTGGCTGGAACGACTGTTAAGACCCGATGCCGTGAAGAAATTTACGGGATTGTCGAGCGCAGAATTGACCTTTTTGCCAGTCGAGAGACGCTCAGAAATAGTATCCTGCAAGCTCTGTGTGTTTTGCAGGGACAGAAGGCTGGAACGGGTCGCAGACGTAAGAGTGATAGGGGAGGACATCGGTGCACCTTATTTGGTCTGAAACCGCATTTTTACGGTCAGGGCCATATACGTGCACCGATCTTGCGAAGTCATTAATTTGATGCAACGAGTTGCTGGTTTGTTGTGCCGTCGTTAACGAATTTGATTTAATAAATATTCAATCGGAGGGATTGTGTTATGGGCCTGCGTATTACCCTGAAGCCAAATGAGCGCCTGATCATCAACGGAGGCGCAGTCCGAAACGGGGACCGATCGACAGTATTGCATTTTGAAAATCACTGTAAGTTTCTCAGAGGCAGCGAAATAATTCTTGAGAGCGAGGCGAACACTCCCTGTAAGCAACTTTGTCTTCTAATACAAATCATTCATTTATCTGAAAATAGTCCCGAGATGGAAAGATTGTTTTTTGAGAAATCGGTAGAAATATTGAAGTATCTGCCTTCTGCCGCTCCGTTTTTGCTGGATATCCAGCGATTTTTGTCGGACAATGAGACACATCGGGCCATAAAGGTTGGCCGCGATCTGCTTTATCACGAAGTCAATATAATTGAGCGACGTGCTTCGGCTTGAGAAATCAAGGCAAGGAGCATTGACCGCCTATCGCAGGTGCTCAATATCATTCCGCAATCCGGGCAATAATTGAGAATGGATCTCCTCTGAATGCCCCGATTCTAAGTCGCGCAGCGATAGGATTAGGAGTTGTTGCCGCTTGCTGTATAGGCATTTGGGTATTCCGTGGGGGCGAAGGTCGTAAGGTTAGGGCGCGCACTTGACCGTCATACAACCCAGCAGGGCAGCACAGAAGTTGGGTTTTGAAGGTGCATCTACAGAAGACACGCCGGCCAAACGTGAACGGGGGGAACACGGCGGCCGGCGCGCTCGCGAGCGGAAGGCAGCGGGGGCTCAGCCGCTGCGAAAGATAGGAAAATGGGGATCGCCAGACGGAACGGGCAGATCCCCACTTGGGCTTACACCAATCGGCGTTGATCATAACCGATAGGCCCAGTCGTGCAGTCCGAGAGACATGATCTTCCATGGCTGCGCGTTCAGCCTGTTCCAAGCATCACAGCAGCGATCGACGATGTCGTCGTAGGAGGTGAAGATCGCCGAGCCAGTCGTCTCGGATGAACTGCCAGATGTTCTCCACTGGACTTCGGCCGCGCTGGGTGGCAGCGGCAGCAGGGTGATGTTGTCGGGCACGCTCAGACTCATGGGCGCTGTGCCAGCCGGCGACGTCCAGGATCAGTACTGCATGGGCGCGGGGAGCGACGGTGCGACTGATCTCGACCAAATGCAAATTCATCGCCTCGTTGTCGCAGCGGGGCAGGACGAGACCGGCGCCCTTGTCCTTCTCCGGACAGATCGCGCCGAAAATGTAGGGGTAGGCCGTGCGTTGGTCCTTGGGCGCTGCGGGCTGTGTTCCGCGCCGCGCCCAGCGCGGCAGGGTGTTATTCTAGCCAAGATGGGCCTCGCCTGCCACCAGATCTCGAAGGCCGTGCCCGGTGGCAGACCTACGCGGACGGCGCTTACGACCGCGGGCAGGTTTTTATAAACGCCGTCAGTGCGGCCGGATCCTGCTCGTATGGGGCGAGCCGTCGGCTATGCAAAGCCGAGTGCTTTGAGCGTGCGGCCCACCGTGCGTTCGTCGAGGCTGATGCCGAAGCTGGCGTTGACCCAGGCGGCCAGATCTTTCAGCCGCTCGCGCACCACGCCGTGCCGCTTCGGGGCCGGCCTAACCTCGATGACCCGCGCCAGCGCCTGGCGTTGCGTCACGTTGAGTTTGGGTGCGTTGCCGGGCGCCTTGCGGTCGATCAATCCGGCGGGGCCGGACGCGTTGAAGGCTATGACCCAATCGCGTACCGTCTGCAGGCCTTCCGCCCCGATCCAACAAGCGGCCTCCGACCGGCTACCGCCCTCGTGGATCGCAGCCAGAGCCAGCAGCCGACGACTCTGGCTCGCATCCCGGCTCGCACGGGCCAGCCGCCGCAGGTCACCGGCACGAAAGTCCTCACGCAGCGGCACAGCAACGAACGTGGCAGTCCCTCTCAGTCCGTCGCAGGGAATCACAGCCGACGCCGCGGCGTAACCCCCTGAGTCCTCGTCATCGCCGTTTGGTATGAGGCATCGCTGTTTTTTTTAGGAGGGATGACGTGACGAACCCGCGGGGCCGCCCGCGCGACGCTACCCCCCAGGATGGACGCAGGGATACGCAACGACGGTTGCGCCTGGGCACTTCAAAGCCACGCCGGCCGTTTGCCAAAGTCGATCGGGCCATGTTCGCGCTGCTGGTCGAGAAGCGCGGCGAGGATGCGCGGCTTCGTGCTCGACCTGCCCTCGCTTATGGCGGACGCCCCACTGCCGTGCCTATCAATGCGCCGGTCCGATGCCGGATGCTCGCCGGGGCGACGGCACGCTTTTAGACTGCGGTTTTCCCGCATAGCTCCCCCGCCACCGATACGAGAGGGCCGTCGTCGGCCGCGCAGCGATCGGGATCGCGAGCGCGGTTTCCGACGTTCAAGCGTGGGTGTCCGTGCGAACGAGTCGATGCAGTGAAACCTCTCCTGATCCTCGCCGTCATGGCCTCGCCGGTCTCTGCGCAGACCTACGATCTGCGCTTCACAGCTAGCGTGTCCAATTCCGGCCAGCCGGGGCTTCAGGGAATGCCGCTCTTTCTCGCGAACAGCTTTTCCGGTGCGAACTTCGATGACCGCGCGACCCTCCGGGTTGACCGCGACGTGGAGACCACGTCCGGCGGCGGCAAGCCGTGGTGGACCTACAAGGCCTTCTGGGCGAACACCACGACGAGCTTCGTCTCGCCCGGGTTCGAGTGGGTGATCACGGCTGAGCTGAATAACCGCGCTCGCAAGAGCGCGAACGCCCAGAACGTCGCCGTGAACGGCACGGCCTGGAAGAAGCCCACGGACAACGGCGAGGAGACCGGCACGACCTGGGCCGGCAACTTTAACTGCGTGGATCAGACCGGTATCCCGAACCCGACAACCTCGTGCATCGGCGTGGAACTCGACATCGGCGGCGCGGTCGGCCCCGATGCGAATCGGCAACGGGTCCTGGCGCATGCGGGAGCCGGCGGGGAGGCCAGGAGCCACGTGGCTTACGGCTACATGGTCTCGACGGGGCCGGGCGTGACCATCGACCGCGCGTTCTCGACGGCCAATGTCGGGTCGACGTTCGGCATCGGCCTCGATCTCGCGGGAGGTTCGTTCAGCGGCGCAGCCGTGCTTCTGGCCCCGGGGCAGTGGGTCGGCCTCGACGGGAACGCCGACGGCACGTTCAGCCGCTTCTTCGGTTTCAATCCCGCCGACAGCACCCTGACATACATGACGCGCGGCGGTCCGATGCTGCGCGTCACTGATGACGGAGCTGCCTACGTGGGCCGATTGATCGAGACGCTTCCACACATCCCGGCATCGTCCTCCGCCCCGTGCGTTGCGGGCGAGCGCGCTTGGGACGAGAGCTTCGAGTACCGCTGCATCGCCCCGAATCGCTGGAAGCGCGCCGCGCTGAGCGACTGGTAGGGCTCTCCGTCCCGTCGCCGATCACGCACTCTGCCCCGGGTGCCGCGCCGTAGATCCGGATGAGCCCGTGCCGCTCGGAGCGCACCGGCTTCGCCTGTCTCGCGTTCATGGGATGGTGTGTGATCGCGCGCCGCGCCTGATGGCGCGATCACACCCGGGCTGTCGATCCGACGGGCTGACCAGCGGCGAGGGCCGGGCTCGGCTGTTCCCGCGAGGGGGCGGGGTGGGTGACGTCATCGACGCGCGACGGGACGCGACGGCCGCGGTGGTCGGGGATGGACGCTGTCGCGAAGGTGCCGCGCCGACGCCGCGGCGGTGACGGGGACGTGACCGTCGAGATCGCGGGCGAACGCGCCGCCGGCAAAGCATGGGCCGTTACGGGCCAGAGTTTTCCACGCGCGTCACGCACCTGGTCGCTGACGGCTTGGCCTCGGGCGAGGCCGAGCGCAACCGCACGCGAGGTCAGTGAATCGCCCCGGAGAGTGGGAGGATTCAGCTTCGAACGGGCCTGCACTGACCGCGCGGCTTCCCCGCCTTCGCTTGAGCGGCGCTCATGGCCGCGCCGATGCACCGACCGGATTGCGGTCATCCGGTGACACGCGTCCCGGATCGGCCTGCGCTTCGCCTGGCGCCGATCTCGTTTGCGGGGGCGGCGAGCCCGGACCGGTGAACGGGACGGTGATCTCGTAGCCTTGATCATGTCTCGAAAACGGGGCCGTGGCGGATCAGGGGCGGCCTGTTGCGTCTTGGGCGCGGGGTGCTGTGCCCCGCGGACATGGCGTCGGGACGGTTCGGGTTCCTCCACGTCGCCGAGGCCGCAATTCCACGCGGCAAGGTGATCCACGCGATCTTGGGCAACGTTGGCAGCCACAAGCACCCGAAGGTGCGCGCCTGGCTTGCCCGCCACCCGCGCTGGACTTTCCGCTTCACCGCGACCTCGGACCCCTGGCTCAACGCGGTCGCGGGCTTCTTTTCGACGCTCACGCGCTGTCGGCTGCGACGCAGCTCGTTCACCGGCGTCGTCGACCTGCAGGCGGCAATCGAACGCGCCATCGCCGAGCACAACCGGCGCGCCAGACCCTTCGTCTGGACCAAGCCGGCCAACGACATCCTCGCCGCCGTCGGCCGATCCCATAAACCATCCGTCTGAGTCGATGCACTAGCCCTGCATCTTGCTGACCACGTGCTTCAGCAGAAACAACCCAATGGTGGTGGCGGTGAACCCGAACATGATCACGTAAAGGTGGTCGATTTGGAGTCCCGCGTAAGGATAATAGGCTGACCTGACCCACTCCGCGGCTTGCAGGGCGGGATTGAACTTCATCCAGTAATAGACTTTTTCGGGCATGTAGCTCGGCATGAACATCACGCCGCTGGAGATGTACAAGACGATGCTGAACAGCGCGTAGCCGATCATCCAGCCTGGGAAAAACCCGATGATGGCGACGTTGATCGTGCCGACGCCGATCCCGAGGCCAATCGCAGCGACGTAGCCGCACACCGCCGTGAGCGGGGCCGAGGGAATCGGATTGACCCCTATGATCAGGAGGACGGAACTGACGACCAAGAGGGCGAGAAATCCGGTCACGATCTCGACGAGGATGCGGGAGAAGATCAGGTCGAAGAGCTTCACCTGCGGATAGTACGTCAGCGGTCGGTTCATGATCACCGATTTCATCACCTCGCGAGAGACGTATTGAAAGACTAAGACTGGGACCGCTCCGGTGGCGAAGAACAACGCCCGGTCGTCGCCGAGCGGCGCCGGTATTTTCTGAAACGTGTAGATCGCGATCAGCATGAAGATGTGAACGCACGGCCACAGGACCACCACCCCGTAGCCCCAGATCGAGGCGCCGAAACGGGTGCGCATGTCGCGCAGGATCAGCGCGTGCAGGACGTGCAGATACGATTCGAGCGGGCTCCGTTGGCTAGGAGCCTGTATGGATGCGGGCATGGGACCAAACCTCGACGTCGGCGAGACATCGACGCAAACCTGGGCAAAAGTGCGTTGGATCGGCCCGACGCTGTCCTTCGTCCCCTCGGGCCAGGTAGGCGTCGAAGGTGTTGCCGGGGGCGTTCGCGAGCTGCGACGGCCTCAACGATCGACGGTCGTCGATATCCTGATCGGTGGGGGGCACGCTCGACCAGTCGGTCCGGGGAGCGCCCTCATGAGGGAACGGTCGGTCGGGGCGAGCGAGCCCGAGTCGCGGTCCGCGCGCAGGTTTGCTACAGGTCGGCGCGTGGCAACGATCTCCCGGACAGCCTGACATGCGCCCGCTCCTCCTCGCCTGCTCGCTGTTGCTCTTCCCCCTCCCCGCCTCGGCGCTGTGCCGCTGCGCCTGCGTGCGGGGCGTGATCACGCCGATCTGCCAGCCCACAGATCTCGTCCACCCCGTGTGCCAGGGGCTCTGCTCGGACGCGATCCGAGCCGAGGCGGTGACGCGCCCGCTCGCCGGCGGTCAACCGCAATACGAGGCGGTGCAACCCTTCGACCCGGCCCCGCCGGGACTGCAGGCGCGTGATCCCAATTACGGCGTCGATGCCCGCGGCTTTCAGCTCGGCACGGCCGGCGTGCAGTCGGGCAACGACGCCTTCTCAAGTTCGAGCGCGGGCGGATCGAGCGGCGCCGCCGCGGGTGCCAGTTCCCGCTGACGGCCTCCCGGCGCGCGGGGTACGCGCATCGTTCCAGACCGGACCGCGCGGGCCGTCTGAGCAGGGCATGAGCCGATTGACGCCCCGGGCCGCTTATGACTTAAGCCCTGCCGCGCTGTGGTGTTCGGGTATTGACGATGGCAGGAGACGATACGCTGGCGAAGGCCCTGGCCGACGTGCGGCAACGGCGAGCCGATCTCCAGGCCGACTACGAGCGCCTGACGACCGAGCTGAACAAGCTTCGGACGGCGGAAAAATCCCTGGCGGCGATCGTCGAGGGCGGAGCCCTGGATGAAGCGGGGCCCGTCGGTCTCGACCCGGCGGGGGAGGTTTCTGTCC
Organism: Methylobacterium sp. GXF4; assembly: GCF_000272495.1. Lineage (NCBI taxonomy): Bacteria > Pseudomonadati > Pseudomonadota > Alphaproteobacteria > Hyphomicrobiales > Methylobacteriaceae > Methylobacterium > Methylobacterium sp. GXF4. Next base: position 14,726 of record NZ_AKFK01000087.1, read on the forward strand.
GAACCCGGCGGGTGACCGGTCGGGGCAGCCGCGGCCCCCGGGCGAACTCTGCCAAGGGCCGGTTGAAAGCGCTGTTGGAGGAGACGGGACCTCAGGGCTTGTCGCACGCGGAGATCGAGCAACGTCTACCCGACATCGCGCCCAACACGTTGAACACCTATCTCAGCATGATGGTGACCGGCGGCGAGGCGGTGCGCCGGGGCGACTTCTACGTGGCCGCGCCCTCCCCCCGCGACGAGGCCGGGGCCGAGGACGCGGAAGACGCGACCGGGGCGGAGGAGCGGGACGAATCGGGCGATTGAGATCGCTCCGCGCGAAAGATCATGCGAGGCGGCCGCCGACGCCGCGGTCGATCGATCCGGATCCGCCACCGGCATCCGCGGGCGATGCGATCGATCTCGCCCCCGACACGCTTTCGCCTCTAGCCGATGCGAGGACCTTCGAGAGGGAGCCACGCGTATGCGGCTGCGGTTCGGTCAACCGGACTGCGCGTTTCCCGGGCTCTGAGCACTGGGGGATTGCTGATGACGACCCACATCCGGGAGACCGACGGCAGCCCGGTCCCGGCATCTCAGCGGCGGACGGCGATCGCCGCGGCGTTGCGCCAGTTCGCGCGGGTCCCTGGCTTGGCCGATCACAGGACGGGCATTCGGTCCTACCAGAGCCACGTCAAGGCCGACCCGTGGGTCCCGATCCTGTTCGCGCTGTGCTTCGTGCTGCCGACGCTAGCCGGCGCCGTGTACTACGGGCTCATCGCCTCGGACCGGTACGTGACCGACACGCGGTTCGCGATCCGGCCGACGATCGGCACGGCCGACAAGGCGACGTCGGACGCGGTCGGCACCAATGCCGGCGTGCCGAACCAGATGATCGCGCAGGATACCCTGATCACCCTGGAATACGTCCACAGCCGCCCGATGCTGGAGGCGCTCGAAGCGAAGCTGCCGATCCGCGCGTGGTTCAGCCGGGACAGCATCGACTACTTCTCCCGCTTCGACGCGGACAAACCGATCGAGAAGTTGCTGCGATACTGGAAGCGTCGCGTCACGATCGACGTCGAATCAGGGTCCGGTGTCATGTTCTTGTCGGTCGAGGCTTTCGACCCGGCCGAATCCTTCGCCATCGCGGAGGCGGTGCTGAATGAGGCCGAGCGGATGCTGAACGGCCTCAGTGCGCCCGCGCGCCAGGACGCGTTGAGCGAGAGCGCCCGCGAATTGCAGGGCGCGGAGGAGCGGCTGATCAACGCCCGCAGGACGGTGAACGATCTGCGCAACCGGGAGGGCGTGATCGACGCCCAGAAGTCGAACGAGGCCGCCCTCAAGACCATAGGCGATCTGAGATCTTCGCGGATCAACCTGGCAGTCCAGCTCGGGATTGGCCAGCGCGACCTCGGTCCGCAATCGCGTCAGATCATCGATCTGAAGCAGCGTATCAACGATCTCGACGACAACATCGCCCGGGTCGAGCGGCAATTGGCCGGCGGTGACCCTGCCCAGAAGCGCTTGCTATCCGACGCGCTGACCCGGTTCGAGGCCGTCGACAACGGCCGTAAGAACGCGGAGAAGTACTACGAGCAAGTACGGGTAGCCCACGAGCGGGCCCGCATCGTCGCCGCACAGCAGGTGGAGACGTTCGCCGCGATCGTGCAGCCGGCAAAGGCCGAGTCCTCGACGGAGCCGCGGCGGATCCTGATGATCAGCCTGATCACCGCCGGAGCGGCCACGCTGTTCGCGACGACATTGTTCGCGCGCAAGGTGATGGCCTAGAGCTGCCGCCCGAGCGGATACCGAGTCCCCCCGGTCGAGCGCCGAGACGGGGGAACAACTGCAACCGCCGGCCGCGAAGCGCACGGCGACGTCTCGGGTGACGGCTGAACGTCGGCGCGCCCGGCGCAGCTGTAGATGTCCGCAGCTCGACTGTGCCGAGCCTACCAGTCCCGGTCGCGATGGCCGTCGCGCTCGACAAGCACCCCGAGCTTCATTCGCCGTGGGCTGCGCCGCCAGGCCGCCGTGTTCTCATTCAACAGCCGCCCAGTGGCAAAATCGGTCCTCGCACGGAGCTGGTCGACGCCAGCGGTCTCCTTCGGCGCCATGCGCGGGTCAACATCTCGCCCCCCATCAGGGGTGTCTTCGGCTTCGGGATCGGCGGGGACGACCGGCCCGGGGACTGCCAAACCAACACCGGGCCACCACACGTGGGCCACGGCCCGCTCGATCGGCCGATTGACACGTCGACGGAACGTGACAGGATTTCAACCTAGACGATTCTCTTAACCTTAACGGTCCGTTGATGGACCGATCCCAACCACTCGGAGGCCACGGTGAGGCAGGCTCAGGATCGGGAATACGGTCACATAGAGGAATATAAGCTTTGGCTCAAGTGCGACAAGCTCGAACGGAAAGCCGTAGACCTCAGCGTGCTCTCCTACGTCCAGCGCTACGGTATCCGGGAGAAATGCCGGGGCGACATGGCGCGGGTCCGGGCGGCCCTATGCAAGCTCAGCCAGAGCTTGGACGACGACGACTTCCAGACCGAACTTGACCCGCTGACCGCGCAGTTCACCGAACAGCATCCGCACATCGAGAAGCCGCCACGTCACCAGGGGCTGCAAGTCACGTCGTGGACACCGTTGAGCCCCCAGCTCAGGGACGCTCTCATCCGCGACGGTTTCCAGTGCGTCTCCGACGCCGATGCCGTCCCGCAGATCCATCTCGGCGTCGGTGTCCTGGAGGCGTACAAGATTCTGGTGACTCACCCGGACGTGGTCTCGACCTCGAAGGCAGCTGAGGGCATCGTCCGCGGGCGCCCCATCACCCAGGAGCTGGAACGGCTCGGTGCCGCGTCCGGCCATAGAGATTCACCTATCGCGATGACCGGGTCAGAAGGTTCGGGCCCCACTCCCGCGAGAGAGAAGGCGGCCGTTCCGGGTAGCCTGGTCACGAACGCAGCGGTCCCGGCCCCCCGGGTTCGGATGTCGGCAGAGCGATCTTCGGACCCGGCATGCGTGCGGGCGCCCGATGTGCCGCTGCATCACCTCATGGCGACCACGGCGGGCGGTGAACTTCTGGCGGCGATCGTCGCGCGGGAAGGCGAGGTCGATTTCGCCGGTATCTGCCGTCACCTGCGCGGTAGCTACGCGCTCAGCCGGATCGCAGCCGGCACTCAGAGTAAGATTTCAAAGCAGCTTAAAGCTCTGTCGACCGGGGAAGACTGCCGCCTTTCGCTGGGCGATCTGGGCCGTTATCGCCGGCGCTCGCCGAGCGCCGATCCGGCACTGCTCGCCCAGCCGGCGGACCACGATGACGGCCCCGCCCCAGAGGCAACGGCGGGCGCCGGTGCGCGACCCATCGTACTGCGTGGGCCGAAGCCCTCGACCGAGACCGGCATCGACGGGGTGTCCATCGACCTTTCCGTCTCCGACGAGTTGTCGGCGAACGTGGGCTCCGGACGCGCCGGCAACGATCTCGCGCCGCCTCCCGCCTCGGGACCGGAGAATGCTGCGCTTCCGCTCTAGGTCGCACACTCATAACGGCTGGCACGGTTTGGGCGAAATGTCGTGCGTTCCTTGAACGGAAGGCCGGGGGTGGCGCGGTCGACCTGACGGATGCGGAGTGGGTCGCGATCGAGCTGGTTCCACCCCTGGACGTGCGTGGCGAGGGTCGGGTGGGCGCCGTCGGGTGTCCCGGGATCGTCCGGCGGCTGCGCAGGGGCGCACCTTCGGCCGATATCCCGGCTCGCTACGGTCCCTACACGACCTACGATGACCGTCTCTGGGGCTGGTGCAAACGTGGGGCCTGCGATGGTTTCTGTCTGCTATGTCAATGGCTTATGGCGGCGATATGCGGACGATCGACGCCGTCAGCGTGTGGAAGCACCAGCATGCGGCCTCGCCAAAAAGACGATGGATGCCGCTGGCATGGGTCGTCTCATCCTGAGCCTGTCCAGGGGCGCGCGGCGGCCTGACCAGCGAGCTCTACGCGGCTCGATGCGGAGGATCGTCCGCTCGCGCCGAAAATCACGCCCGGCCAAGCGCATGACGGGGGCTCGGCGGCCGACATTCTGGCTGGTTAGGGCTCGTGGCAGATCCCGCTGGATGCCCGGGTCTACGATTGCGATGCGCCGCGGACCCGGATGGTCGAGCGGGGCGCCGTGGGCCAACCGGAAGTCGATCCCCAACCACAAGCAGGTGCTGGCGTTCGAGTCCATTCCTGTACCCGTAGCGCGGTCTAATTGAGCGCTTCTTCAGCAAGATCAAGCGCATCCGCGCAGTCACCACGCGCTACGACCAGGATCCCGACACCTCACGCGCCACCGTCGAGCTCGTAGCCGTCCGGGTCCGCCGGCGAACTTCAAAAGCCTGCCTTTAGGCCACGGCGCGTGCCGGTTGTTCACGCGGCGATTGAACCCTGAGCACCCGCGCCGGTCGCGCGGGACGGCTCGCGGGCGACCAGCGCAGGGGGGGGCGACGCCGCCAGTGCGCGCCGGACGCCCTCGGGGTCGATGTCCAACTAACGAGGAGTACCGCCTGTGAAACCCGGAGAATCCGCCCTCGTCGGTTCACCCCCCTACCCTGTCGATGATCCTTTCGGGTGGTTCGAGCCCTTCCCCGTTCCCGGAACGCCTCACGCCGACCCGGGGGTAGCGATTGCCCCCGACGCGGTCCGACAGATGTTGTTAGAAGCGCGCGTGGATGCCTGTGGGCTGCAACCCACGCGCACGGCGTCCACGATCGAAAGCTATATCGGATCGGTGCGGACGCTCTTCCGCCAAGCAGGGGCGTCGACAGATCTGGAGGCCGATGAACGGCTGACCGTGACCATCGGGTGGTTCGGCGATCAGCACGGATCCTGGAGGAAGAGCGTCGTGCGCCACCACCGCGCGGCCCTGCTCTGGGCCGTGGGGTCGCTGGTCGAGGCCGGTCTCGCCGACCGAGGCGATCTGCGACGCTGGCTCTCCGATCTCCAGCGCAAGCCAAATCCATGCTCGCCGCAGGCCCCGCCGCGCACCAGCGCGCGCAAACGGATGACGTTCACGCGGGATGAGTACGAGGAGCTCATACAGCACCTCGTGCGTCGTAGATCTGAGACGTCGTGGCTGCTGGCCGGTCTGATCGGATACGGGCAGCACTTCGGCTTGCGACCGGCCGAATTCTGGCACGCGTTTGTGCGGCGTCATCAACTCGTCGTCCGCTGCGCGAAGGCTACGAACGGTCGCGCGCTCGGGACCGAGCGAGCCTACGACCTCCACGGTTTCGACCCCCAGCTTCGGCGCGGCCTGGTGATGTTTCTCCGCCGTCTGCGTCGCGCTGCGGCCGCGGCTTCGAGCCGGCCGGCGTTCCAGGATCGTCTGGCCAAGGCTCTGACGCGGGCGTGCCACGCTTGTGGCATCAAACCGATCTCGCTCTACACCCTGCGCCATCAAGCGATCGCCAATGCGAAGCTTTTCCTGGATCGCATCGAAGTCGCAGCTTTCGCGGGGCACGCATCCCCACGGACAGCGTCGCGCAACTACGCCCGCCGAAAAAGCGGTTGGGGCGTCCCGCTCCTGTGTCGCCCCGCGGACGATTCAGTCGGCGCGATCCGCGACCGGTCGTGCCGCGGTCGCGTCGGCGCAGGCCCGAGCGAGGATACGGCTCCTCTCGCCTCGGGTGACCAGTCCGAAGATGACGACCTGACGCCGATTGGACTGAGACGAGGTTGAGCGGGCGTCGATCCGCTATCCGCGTCCGGGGTCGCGTACGCCCTCCGGGGGGTTGGTCATCTCCGGGGGCATCCGCCTACGATCGGGCATACTCCGTCCCGAAGCGGCGGAGTGCGATGAGGCGCGCCCTCCCCCCGGGCTGCCGACCCGCGCGGATGGCCGGCAGATCGAACCTCCGCCTTCGGCGCCTTCAGGGGTGTCCGCGCTCGAACGCAGGCCTGAGCGCTGTGCTCATCTGATCACACGGAGCGGGCGTTCCGTTCGCTGGCGCGTCGTGATGGTACGATTGGTCTGCCTCCCGGCGAGGTCAGGGCGGGGTGTTGAGGTGAGCCCCTCGCCCGCGGGGGGGGCAGTGGGGGGCTGATGCGCTGCGAGCGCCACCCGTCGCCCCCGCGTCGATCGAGTTCTGACGGCGTCGACCGGAGGGTCTGTAGGGGCGTCAAGCGCCGGTCCGGCGTGACGGGCCTTCGGCCGTCCGCGGGCCACGCGTCACGGCGCGACATCCAGGTTTGCCGTGCGATCCTCCGGGGGCGTGCGCTCGGTGTCGCATCACGGGTCTCGCGGGAGCGAGCGCTGCGCGCTCTGGCCACCTCGGTATCGCCTAGGCCCCCGGGCTGGCCCTTTCCGCCATGAGCCGGGCGATATGATCGCGCAGGCAGCCGGCGATGAACTTTGATACGGTTGCGCGCCCGTCGAAATCATAGTGAACGATGTCGTAGAATGTTCCGGGGCCCGTGCGGCCGAGCAGCCGGCTCGCGTCGTGCAGCTCCAGGTTATCCGGCAATCCCTCGCGTCTCAATTCCTTGAGCGCTTCCTCGAAACGCTGGTATTGCCTGGAGAGCAGCGCCAGCGTCTCGGGCGCAGCCAAGTTCATCTCAGACGCGAGCGGTGGATCCTTTCGAACGACGATCGGTTCCAGGAAATACAGGATCGGGATGCCGGACGCCCGCGCGATGCGGGCGAGTTTTCTGACTGAACTCTTGTAGTGATCGGCGATCGCCCGCTCCCAGGGCTCGGTGCCGAAACCGACCTCCGCCTTGAGCGCGTTCTGATGGTCGAACGCTCGATCGATCATCCGATCGTAGGTCAAGCCGTCCTGCCAAGCCTCCTCGTTGCTCTCGTCGAAGAAGTAGCCGTACAGGCTCTCGTGCACGAAGCTGTTGTAGGGATGGCCCGGCCGTGGGTCGTAGGTGAGCGGCTGAAAAGCGTCGGTCGCACCGCTGACGACGACGAGCGCGTCCGGATCGAGATCCAGAAGGCGCGCGAAGATGAGGCTCGTCATCTGTTCGGTGCATGAGGATGTGACGCCGAAATTGTAGGCCCTCACGTGTCGCGATCCGGCGTGATGGAAGATGTCCTCGACCCGCCCGGCGATCAGGTCGAGCCACTGGATGCCCACGTTCATCGTGCTGTCGCCGACGACGAAGATCCGCACCTCATCCCGACTGGCCCGGGGGGCGACGGCCGTCGGATTGAGGAAACCCATCGCATCGTAGGGTATGCAGTGCTGTTCGAGCTTGTACCGTGGTTCGCCCGTGAACTGCACGTAGGGCGCCGGTCTGCGCAGCCGGGCATCGAAATGCTTGACGTGATGCTTGAATTTGTCCCGTCGCGCCTCAAGCGCCGGTGTCGAGACCATCAGACCAATCTCCTTGTCGTGCGGGTGAGACATGCGCGCCGGTTCATCGATCGTAACCCGCGGTGTGTCACTGGAAAAATCCCGCTCCTGCGATCCGGGCGGGTCGATCCAGCGGCTTGCCAGATCAGCAGAGCCGACATCGCGATCGCGGCGCGGCCGACGCGAGCGGTGTTCGCGGCCCGGTCTTCTGGGCTGGGCGAGCCGCAGGCCGGCACGGACCTGATGCCCGAAGACAGTGAGATCGTGGCGATCGAGTCGATCATCCGTGTGTCGCGGCTGCACACGGTGATCGCCGGGCCGATGACGCCTTGAGGAATGTACGAGCGTAGCGCGCCGAGGCGCAGGCTCGCTCAATCGGATGCGGCTTGGCGTGGGGACAGCGCAACGAGCGCGCGGGTATCGCGAGGCCAGATGGAGCGCTGGGCTCGGCCGAGCTGGTATGGAGACGTCAGGCCTAGGGACGGGGCATGCCCGAGACCTGATCAGGGTTGCCGCGTGGTCACCACGTCCGGAGATCGCGCTCGGCCGGGGTTTGCGGTCCCACGGTCATCCCACGAGCGACCAGGCCGGCCCACCACAGGGCGGCGGCGCCCGTCGCGAGCGGGGCGGCGATGCTGAAGACGAGGTTGAGGGTCACGGCCGTCCCACCCGATCCGAGGAACGTCGGTATATCGACCGCGGAAACATGGCCAGAAGTTGTTAATTTTTACGCAATGCAACTTACCGCAGGGAATTCAGGGTGATGACCGGGGCGGCCATGTCATCGGTCGAGGCGGCCTGAGATCGCGTGAGGCGTACAGCCCAGTCCCCAAGGCGATGGAAGCTTCGATCGACGCGCCCGGGATCGGTCTCGCCCCGGTCGCCGTGGTTTTCGCATCCCCCCTCCGCCGATACCCTCTCACGGCAGACCACCGGGGGCGGTGTCGCCTCGGCTGTCGGAGCGCGATCGGGGCGATCGACCGGAGCCTCCCCCACCGCGGTGAGAATGAACAGGCAGATCGCCCACCGGGAGAGAGGCCCGCCCGGCGATGCCGCAGCGCCTGGGCCGGTGCCCTCGGCCTCCTGGGCTACGCAGGATCATCCGGAGGAAGTCGCGCGGGAGCCGAGACGTCGGTCGCGGCGCCCGCGTCGTTCGCGCCACGTCGGGGATGGGTTCGGCACGATCGCGCTCCGCGCCAGCTCCGCCGCTTAACCCCGCTCCGCCCAATGATGCGCCGGAGCCAATCGCCGCGACCGCCGGGATGACGGTGGCCGCCGCGCGCCATCGCCCGATTCCGCGGCGAGCCGACATCGCACCCATCTGGTATCGCACCCATGGAGCGCACTCCGATCCGCTCCGTCATGGCCGACGAGACGGGGAGATCGGGTATCGGCTACAACCCGCCCTGAGAGCCCCGGTTCGGGCCCGAGCGAGCCGCCCCAGTTCGAACCGCGAGAATCATAGGTCTACGCCACTCCCCGGATTTCCGATTATCAGGACCCCGTCCGCCCCCTCCCCCATCAGCCCCCTTAGATCGGTGTACCTCAGAGACATGCCTGTCACGATCGACGACCGCGGCGCCAACAATCAGGTCGATGCGCCGGACGGCTTCCTGGAGGCCTATCACGGGACGATCACCTTCGAGGGCCACCACAACCACGTGATGATCGGGCGGGGATCGCACTGTAACGGCCTGTCGATCCTGTGCCGATCGCACGGCACGATCCACGTCGGCGACCACGTCCGCCTGGAGACCCTCCGGGTCTACCTGCTCGCCGCCTCGAAACTGATCGTCGGCGAGCACACCGCCTTCGTCGGCGACGCCTCGATCGCCGCCCACGAGGCCCGCGACATCACCATCGGCCATAACTGCCTGATCGCGGGGGGCGTGAGCTTCACGGTGAGCGACATGCACTCGATCGTCGACGTGAACACCGGGGAGCGGGTCAATCCGCCCCGGCCGATCCACGTCGGACATCGGGTCTGGCTAGGGACGATGTCGACGATCCTGAAGGGCACGACGATCGGCGACGGCTCGATCGCCGCCGCCAATTCCCTGGTGAGCGGCACGTTCCCGGCCAACGTGCTCGTCGGGGGGATTCCCGCAAAGATACTCCGCTCCGATGTGACTTGGCGCAACGACCTGATCTGACCCCACCGGTCGCGATCATCCGCGAACCGGCCGCTAAAGCGTGGCCGTCCTCCGAGAGGTGCCCCCTCGGTCCTGTGAGATCGGGCATCGCTTTCTCACCTGCGCTCCACCGCATCCTGCGCGCATGGGCCGACCAAACCGATGCATTGAAATCGCAGGGCACCGCCGTCACGCCCATACCTGCATTGCAGCCTGCCGGCGCCAGGACGCCCCCATCCTCACCCGCAGCTCCGGTCTGGACGCGCGCGTTACGACGTCTCCATCCCCGAGCGGCGATCGCGGTGGCGGCACTCGAATGGCGGCTACACGGAGCTCCAGCGCATGCGCTGTCTACCTCCTGCCCCGGCTGCGCCCGACACGCGTCTTCCCGTCGGATGTGAGGCTCTTACGCCCGATCCGCGGTCGGCCTTGCCCTCGCCCCAATGCCGCGACACCTTTCGGGTTTAAGAACGCGAACCTAGCGTCGGCCAGCGGTGCCGCGAACGCGTCCCGACGACCTTGATCACCCCCCCTTCCGGTAAGCTGTCGGTGTCGTGGGGCGCGATCGACGCCGTCCTCCGCCACTGTGAGTGATCTATGCTGGATGCCTTGGAACAGATGAATCGCGCGGGCCACTGGGTGGAGAGCATTCTCCACATCGGGGCCAACGAGGGCCAGGAACGGCACGATTACGCGGCTAACGGCGCGAGCCCGTGCCTGTACGTCGAGCCGGTCGACGGAGCGTTCGCGATCCTGGAGGCTAACCTCGCCGGGATGCCGTTCCACCGGGCGATCCGGGCAGTCTGTGCCGAGCGCACGGGCGAGGAGGTCATATTCAACGTCGCCAGCAACGGCGGCCAGTCCTCCAGCCTGCTCGCGCTGGGCGCACATGCCGATCACCATCCTGACATCGTCTATACCGGTGCGCAGCGGATGGTGACGACCACCGTCGACCGGATCGTCGCCGAGCACAGCCCGGGCCGGGTGCCCAATCTCCTGGTGATCGATGCGCAGGGCTCCGACCTGCGGGTGCTGCAGGGGGCCACGCAGACCCTCCCGGCTCTGGACGGGGTGTACATCGAGGTGAGCGAGGCGCCGCTCTACGAAGGTGGCTGCACGTTGGACGAGGTCACGGGGTTCCTGCGCGGCTTCGACCTGCGCCTGCGCTGGCTCAATCTCGACGCTGCCGGCCACGGCGAGGCGTTCTACTGCCGGCCGAGGCCCGCGGTCAGCATGCCGGAGTACGACGGGGTTGTGAGCGAGGGCCGGCCGGCGGCGCAGAGTAGCCTGTGCGAATGGTCGTACTTCGACGCCGCCAACGGCCCGCAGGGCGGCGTCGACGGTCCGCTGACCGGGCGGCCGGGCTTCCACACCGATATCGAGGACGCGCCGTGGTGGCAGGTGGATCTGGAGGCCGTGCGCCCGCTCAACGAGGTGCGGGTGTTCAACCGCATGGATTGCGCCCGGGAGCGTTCGCGGACCCTGCGCGTGCTCCTGTCGGATGACGGCGAGACCTGGCGGTGCGTGCACGATCAGGGCGGCCGCACGTTCGGCGGTGCCGATGGCCGACCGCTGCAGGTTCGGCTCGCGGGCGAGCGCGCCCGGTACGTCCGCCTGCAACTGGCCGAGCGCGCGTTCCTGCACCTCGACAAAGTGCGGGTGTTCTGAGCCGATCGGCCTCTACCCGCGCCGTCGATCTCACTCCGTTATAGTCCTAGCTTGGCGCCGATCCCCTCCGGGCGGCGGATTTCCCGTCATCCTCCGCGTGGCCGCCCGGGGTGCTTTGCCAGACCCGGGGATAAACGGGTCGTTCCGGGACAACCCGCCCCCGATCGCAAATGCCAAAAAAGCGCTTGGTTATGCGGCGAGGTCGGCTGGAACGAGGGGATGGCGGCAACTGGGCTTGCCGCGGGGAGTGGACGCGTGATGGACGGGCGGGACAGGACCATCTTCGTTGCGGGTCACCGCGGGATGGTGGGATCGGCGATCGTGCGCCGGCTGCGCGAGCTGGGCTACGGGCGGATCCTCACGGCGGACCGGCAGGCGTTGGATCTGCTCGATCAGGCCGCGGTCCGGGCCTTCTTCGCCCAGAACCGGATTGACATGGTCTACCTCGCCGCCGCCAAGGTCGGCGGCATCCACGCCAACAACACCTACCCGGCCGAGTTCATCCACGAGAACCTGCTGATCCAGTCGAACCTCATCCACGCCGCACACACCAGCGACGTCGACCGGCTGCTGTTCCTGGGCTCCTCCTGCATCTACCCGAAGCTGGCGGAGCAGCCGATGCGCGAGGACGCGCTGCTGACCGGGCTGCTGGAGCCGACCAACGAACCCTACGCCATCGCCAAGATCGCCGGGATCAAGATGTGCGAGAGCTACAACCGGCAGTACGGCCGGCGCTACCGCAGCGTGATGCCGACCAACCTGTACGGCCCCAACGACAATTTCCATCCGCAGAACGCCCACGTGCTGCCGGCGCTGATGCGGCGCCTGCACGAGGCCAAGCAGGAGGGCCGCGCCTCCGTCACGGTCTGGGGCACCGGCCGGGCGATGCGCGAGTTCCTGCATGTCGACGACATGGCGCGCGCGAGCGTGTTCGTGATGGAGCTGAACGACGCGGTCTACGCCGCCAACACCCGTCCGGACCTGTCGCATATCAATGTCGGCACCGGCGAGGATTGCACGATCCGCGAGTTGGCAGAGGCCCTGGCGCGGGTGATCGGCTACGAGGGCCGGCTCGAATTCGACGCGACCAAGCCCGACGGTACGCCGCGCAAGCTGATGGACGTGTCGCGCCTGCGCGCCATGGGCTGGCAGCCGGAGATCGGCCTGGAGCAGGGATTGCGGCAGACCTATGGCTGGTTCCTCGAGAACCACGCCACGCTGCGCGGCTGATCACGTCCGCGGCGCGACATCCCCAATCGGGCAGGAGAACCAGCATGGCCCCGCGGGCCCCTGACGATGCCGAGCAGGCGCGACGGCGCAAGTTCCTGCGCGACTTCCACACGTTCGATTCGAACATCCGCTTCCCGGCGCCCTATACGCAGTTCGCCGGCAAGCCGCTCTCGGCGGCGGCGGGACAGGGCTGGCGCTACGACGCGCTCGGATACCGGAACGACAGCCATCCCGAGGCGCGCCCCGCGTCCGAGACGCTGCGCGTCTTCGTCGTCGGCGATAGCACGCTGGTCGACGGCCAGGTCTTCGCCGACACCATTCCCGGGCGCCTCGAGACGGGCCTGAAGCGCCTCCACGGTGAGGGCGCCCGGGTCTACAATTTCGGCGCGACCTCGGCCTGCCTGAACCAGATGATCGCCCTGATCACGACCCGGCTGATGGACCTTCAGCCCGACGTGATCTTCGTGCTGGGCGGCGCCACGGACATCTTCCAGCCCTGGAGCTTCGACCCGCGCGCCGGGTACCCGTACAATCACTTCGCTCAGGAAACCCTGTACGACTACTTCTTCAACACGACGAAAGTGAACGCGGACGCCGAGGATCTATCCTACGACAGCCTCCAGGCGCTGATCTTCGGCCGGCTCGACAACCTGCGGGCACTGACGAACTGGCAGTCGGATCCTTGGGAGTGGGAGGTGGTGCGCCAGTTCGAGCTGGCGCTGAAGCGCCTCGCCCGCCTCGCGCCCGGTGTCGGTGCGCAGATCCGCTTCCTGCTCCAGCCCACGGTGGTCCGTAAATCCGAACGCGTGGGCGACGAGGCCCGGGCCGCCTCGGAGGAGTTCCTGGCCTATCTCGATCGGCAATACACGCGCTTCGCGGGCGTCCTTGAACGGCTGAAACCGCAGTGCGGCGCGGGCTCGCACTTCGCGGTTCGGGACTTGAGCCGGATGTTCGAGGCGGAGAGCCGTCCCCTGTTCACCGACATCGTCCACGTCACGTCGGAGGGCCGGCAAATGATGGCCGACCGGCTCCTGGTGGAGGTTCAGGGCGCGCTCGATGACCGGGCGGAGGCTGAGACAGGTTCCTCGGCAGTGGCATATGGGTGATACATCGGCCGTGTTGATGAGGAGCGGATCGGCCGTCCGCGATGCCGGCGTCCGCGGTGGATCCGTGCGCGTGAGAGAGCCGGCCGACGGCATGTAGGCTTCGATGCATCGCGCTCGGGACCGGACCGCCTGCTCTGCGCGCGGGCCCACGACCGATCATGCGCTCGCTGTGATAGGATGGCTCGTGCGGTCGAGGTTCCAGCGCCTACAGGTTTCTTCATCCCAGTCTCAGCTTCGTTCTGCGGGCTAAGATCGGGGATGTCTTGAACAGAATTCACACTTTGCGAGCCTGAGGCCGAACCGGATCGGATCCGTGTCGATGTACCCGTTTCCGGCCGCTGTCCTCCGTCCTCATGATCGGAAGATGGTGGCGCATCGTCCAAGGATTGGTAGTTTCAGCTATGAGCGCACCCGTGAATGTCGAGATCGCCACCGACGAGAACTTTAATTCCGACGGCTATCTCGCGGCAAACCCCGATGTGAAGGCGACCGGGATCTCGGCGCGCTTGCACTTCGATCTCCACGGCCGACTGGAGGGTCGGGTGCAGGTCATCGGGCCGCCGGACGCGGCCGTCACGCGCATCGCCGTGATGGGCAATTGCCAAGCCCCCGTCCTCGCTGCCTGCCTGCGCACGATGCTGCCCGACGCCGAGATCCACGGGATCCATCTCGGCGTGTCGAGCACCGAGGCCGTAGCGGTGAGCGACGTCATCCTGCTGCAGACCGAGTTCGCCGCGCTCAAGGACAACAGCGCCATCATCCCCGATCGACAGGTCCCGCGGGTGAGGCTCTGGCCTACCTTCTATCACGCGGGCTTCCACCCAGACTTGGTCTATGCCCGGGCGGGCGGTACGGCGCTCAAGAGCCCCCTGCACGACTACAATTCAGCCCTGGCGATCTACGGTTGGCTGCGCGGGCTGAGCGTCAAGCAGACGGTCGGTCTCTACTGCGAACGGGTGTTCGACCGGCTCGGGTACTTCACCTACGCCGCCAGTTCGAACGCGCGCCTCGTCGAGGATTGCGATCTGGCCGGGCTCGATGGCGCGGCGCTGCTGGCCTCATTGAAGCGGCAGGTTCCCTTCTGCCACGCCGTCAATCATCCCACCCTCGCGGCGGTCGCCCGCATCGCGGAGCGTGTACTCGACGCGGCCGGGCTCGCGCCCTCGGTTCGCGGGGTCGAGCGGTTCCTCGCCGACCCGCTCCTGGCCGGCCCGATCTGGCCCGTCTACCCGCCGATCGCCGAGCGGCTCGGCCTCGCGGGCAGCTTTGAGTTCAAGGCCGGCGGGGCGCCGGTTCGCATCCTCGACCTTGAGGGCTTCGTGGCCGGCTCCTTCGCCGCGTATGAGAGCCAAGCCCCGTCGGACATCCAGTGCGACCGTCTCACGGCTCAGGCGGACCGGTATCGCGATCTCGAAAACTTAACGTCACCGGCGCGACGCAGCTCCAACCCTTACCGGAACCTGCCGGATCATCAGTTCTGGAGCCGGGCCATGGCGGGCGTGGCGTCGGCAGACCTCGACCCGGTGATCCAGCCGAAGTTCCGGCTGACCCCCTCCGACCGGATCGCCACCGCCGGCAGCTGCTTTGCCCAGCACATCGCGCGGACGCTGATCGCGCGGGGGTTCAACTACCACGTCACCGAGCCCGGTCCGGGCGGAGCCGAGCTGTTCAGCGCCCGGTTCGGGAATATCTACAGCGCCCGGCAGCTGTTGCAGTTGGCGCACCGCGCCTACGGCCAGTTTCAGCCGCGCGACATCGCCTGGATTCGACCGGACGGCCGCTACGTCGACCCGTTCCGGCCGCAGATCACGCCCGAAGGATACGGCTCGGAGCCAGAGGTGGCGCAGGCGCTGCCGGAGCACTTCGCCGCCGTCCGGCGGATGTTCGAGGAGAGCGACCTGTTCATCTTCACCGTCGGTCTGACCGAGATCTGGGAATCGACGGCCGACGGCGCGGTGTTCCCGGTCGCCCCCGGGGTCGTCGCGCAACCGCCGGATCCGTCGCAGTACCGGTTCGCCAACCTGACCGCGGCGGAAGTGCTGGCCGACCTGACGGCGTTCATCATCTTCATCCGCGAGCGCAACCCCGATCTCAAGATCCTGCTCACCGTATCGCCCGTGCCCTTGGTCGCCACCTACGAGGGCCGTCATGTGCTCGTGTCCACGACCTACAGCAAGTCGGTTCTGCGGGCCGCGGTGGGGGAGATCTGCCAGGACCACGTCGGAGTGGACTACTTCCCCTCCTACGAGATCATCACCAGCTGGCACAGCGCCGGCGCCTACTTCGAGGCCGATCACCGCTCGGTGGCGGAGAGCGGGGTGGCGCACGTGATGCGGGTGTTCGGCCGGCACTACATGGCGGCCTCGCCTCAGCCGAACCCCCGTCAGGACGACGCGCTGCGGGTGGAATTCGCTCAATCATCGAAGATCCTGTGCGATGAAGAGGCGCTGGACGCGACGGGCTGATCCGTCGCGAGGACGGGTCTTACGTAGTGCCGGCTCTTGGGCGACCGGGGATCGGTACACGCCTGCATCCCTGAGCGGTAACTCACGGCCGTTGGGTGCAGCGTCAGGGCGACAGCGATCGATACAGGATTTGGATGCCGTACGGGCAGCGATCACACAGCCTGGAGCAAAGAACGGGCGAAGGTCAAATTTGATCCTCCCTCGGCATCGCGGACACCTCTGATACGCTCATCCTGAGCGGGGAAGGTGTCGAATGGCGAAGACGAGACGACAGTTCATACCTGAGTTCAAACGCGAAGCGGTCGCCCTGCTGGAGAGCAGCGGCCGGCCGCAAATGCAGGTCGTGGCCGAGCTCGGGATCCAGCCCTCGATGTTGCGGCAGTGGCGCGCCATGCTGAACGGGGCCTCACCCGGGCCGCGGTCAGCTGGATGGACGGGAGCCTCGCCACCAAGCCCGGTTGCGTCCCCATCCGATCAGGCCGCCGAGATCGCCCGACTGCGGCGTGAGCTCGACCGCACGCGCATGGAGCGCGACGTGCTAAAAAAACGTATGGCCCGCCCCGTCTGCAAGGTGGTCGATGAAGGCGCCTCTATTCGGTCTGCATAAACGTATCCGGCATGTCGGCGCAGTGGCCGCCGCCAAGATGGAGAGCCGCACACTCCGGGCCTCATAAGCACGTCGGCCTCGAAGAGCCGCTTTTTTGCCAGGCTTCCGGAACGCCGCTCGACCGTCAGGCCATCTTCATTGTCCTCCCGCAGACCTCATGGACCCGCGCCGGTCGCTCGTGCTCCGGTTAGGGTCAAGCTTTTGCGATGTCTCAGGCGTGAGCCGGCTCCGGCTGGCGCTCGAAGCTCACGCCTTTCCACAGCGTCGCCCATGCTACCCGGGCGAGCTTGGCCGCGAGCGCGACCACCACCGCATTGTAGTGCGCCCGTGCCAGCAGACCCCGCAGCCATCGGCCGGTCGCGTCCTCAGCCTTGGCCATCGAGGGTAGCGCCGCTCTCGCTCCGTGGATGAACAGCCCGCGCAGGTAAGCGTTATCGCGCTTGCTGATGCCGAGCAGCTTCGGCTTGCCGCCCGTCGTGTGCTGGCGTGGTACGAGGCCGAGCCAAGCCGGCAGATCGCGGACACGCGCGAAGGTGCTACCGTCGTCGACGGCCGCACGCAGAGCCGTAGCCGTCATCGTTCCGATGCCCGGAATCGATATAAGACGGACGGTGTGGCCCTGGGCTTCGAGCAAGCGTCCGAGATGATGGGCGCCGCAACACGCCTCCATCGCGACGATGCAAGCGGGCGGCTTGGCCGTCAGACCGACGACCGTCTCACGTCGCGCGCGACGGCGCAGAACCACGCCGCCGGCGACATCGAAGCCGACGAGGCTGCAGCTATTTTTGCCAAGGTCGATACCCAGCACGGCGATCAAGCTCTTCGCCATTCCAGATCCCTCCACATGTTCGTGACAGGAGAATGCCACGACGGTTCGGTAAGGGGCGGGCCATCCCATAAGCCATCGGCATCTTCGCGGAGATGCCCAAGTGACCTTCGCCTTCATCGAGCAGCATGCGCGGACCTGGCCGGTGCGTCTCATGTGCCGCGTGCTCGGAGTCTCATCCAGTGGTTTCTACGGTTGGCGGTCACGGCCTGAGAGCGCCCGCTCGGCCTCCAACCGCCAGGTCCTGGACGACGTCCGGCGCATCCATGCCGCACACCATCGGCGCTACGGTGCCCCACGCGTGCATGCCGCCCTACGGGCTGACGGTCGGTCTGCCAGCCGGGGCCGGGTAGGGCGCCTCATGCGCCGGCATGGCATCCGTGCCCTGGCGGGGCGTCGATTCCGGCCTTGCACGACTGACAGCCGCCACGAATTCCCGATCGCGCCCAATCTCCTAAAGCAGGATTTCTCGGCCGCGCAGCCCAACACGGTCTGGTGGGTTGACATCACCTATCTGCCGACCGGCGAGGGCTGGCTGTACCTGGCTGCCGTCCTCGATCTGGCCACGCGCAAGATCGTCGGCTGGTCGATGCGCGATCACATGCGCACCGAGTTGAGCGTGGCGGCGCTGATGATGGCGGCCCAACGGCAGCGGCCGGCCGCCGGGTTGATCTGTCACTCGGATCGCGGCACCCAGTACGCGGCCGAGGCCTACCGGAGGCAGCTCGCCGGCATGGGGGCGAAGCCGTCGATGAGTCGCACGGCTTGCTGCTACGATAATGCCCCGATGGAGAGCTTCTTCCACACACTCAAGGTCGAACTCGTCCATCAGCGATGATGGGCAACCCGGGACGAGGCCCGACGCGACCTGTTCGCTTACATCGAGGGCTACTATGATCGGCAACGCATCCATTCGGCACTCGGCTACCTCACGCCCGAGCAAGTCGAGGGGACTGCAAACTGATCTCCCTGTGTACGCGATGCCGAGGGAGGAACACATCGAGGCCGTCCCGCGCGAAGCGCTCCTGTCGGCGCCAGACCGCGGTCTTGGACATGCCCGCCTGACGCATGATCGCATGCGTGCCCAGGCCATCAGCGCTCAGCAGCACAATGCGGGCGCCAGACATGCTTCTGCGGCGTATTCCGGTCAGTCACGAGGCCCTCGAGCCGAAGGCGATCAGAGGCGGGAAGCATCAAGCAGACGTCGCTGCGCATCCCGCCAGACCCGCAGGGTACAGCGCAAAACGAAGGCCGAGTCGGCACAGCCGTCAGAATTCAACTGCTGCACAAAACTTAGACGAAGCGCGCGACTGGAGATCTTTGCCTACCCGAATATAGCAAATTCGGGCATACGAGCTATCGATCATGAACTTGACGACTTTACATGGCTGAAGATCCTGCCCCTGATCGGCTTCGATCTCAGCGATCACCGCGCGCCAGTGCTTATGAAAGCACCAGTACGCCGGCCGTTCGCCTCACGCCTTGCATCGCCGGGAGCTCCAGCTTCGAAGGATGCAAAGCGGAAGATCCCAGCTGAGCCTCTTCCGATCGTAGTGGGCTGTGGTATGTGGTATCAGAACGTCGCACCATCCCACCGACGAAGCCACTCCAAAAAACCGTCTAGCGGGGTTGATCAGAATGGACTTGTCGAATTGATGGACGCATCCAGGATGTCAAATGTCAAGCTAGGGCATGGTCGTGAGTACGTTGGGCCTTGTTGCTTTTCAAAGGTTGCCGAAATCTGGCCGTCCCGGCTTAGTTAGTCTGAAGTCTACGCCGACATACCAAAACACAGCAATAACTTAGTTTTTGAAGGATAAGCGTAATAAGCATGAATGATATTGACACTATTCCTGAGGATTTCGATCCCGAGACTTACCTGCGTTTGAATCCAGACGTGGCAGCCAAGGGCATCGATGCCGGCGCACATTATTTAACTGCGGGTCGAAGCGAAGGTCGAACGTATAAGCTTGACAAGGTCAATGCTGGATCGCTCCCGGCCGAGTTCGATGCGGACACGTATCTTCGCTTAAATCCTGATGTGGCCGCCAAGGGCGTTGATCCGCACGCACATTATTTGACGTCTGGCCGAAGCGAGGGCCGTGCCTATAAGCTTGAGCAGATCGACCCGGCTTCTCTACCTGATGACTTTGATCCTGACACTTACCTGCGTTTGAATCCTGATGTGGCCGCCAAGGGCGCCGACGCCCAAGCTCACTATCTTACTTACGGAAGGTTTGAGAATAGAGCATATAAACTCGATAAAGACGGTAGTATCCCGGTATCGAAGAATAATAATATGAGTTATATTGCCAGGATCAGATCAGCATCTGCCGCGACTAGTTTCTCGGTGCCCAAGGTCGTTGCGTTCTACCT
Organism: Methylobacterium sp. GXF4; assembly: GCF_000272495.1. Lineage (NCBI taxonomy): Bacteria > Pseudomonadati > Pseudomonadota > Alphaproteobacteria > Hyphomicrobiales > Methylobacteriaceae > Methylobacterium > Methylobacterium sp. GXF4. Next base: position 34,454 of record NZ_AKFK01000087.1, read on the forward strand.
GCCACAGTATCACCGAGTTAAAGAAAATGACGATTGGTGGGGCGAAGGATTCACTGAATGGACAAACGTAAAAAAAGCCAAACCAAACTATAAGGGGCATGCGCAGCCTCACATCCCATTAAATCGTAATTACTATGACCTTTCGCAGCCGAGCGTGCAGCGGGACCAGGCCGAGCTCGCGAAAAAATACGGCATATCTGCATTTTGTTACTATATGTACTGGTTTAACGGCCGAAGAGTCTTGGAAACCCCGCTCGACGCTAGGCTAAATGACAGCAGTATCGCTATGGATTTCTGCGTCTGCTGGGCCAACGAAAATTGGACAAGGACCTGGGATGGAAAAGAAAAAGATATTCTTCTAGAACAAAATCATTCCAGCGAAACCGATCGATCATTCATAAAAGATGCGATGAAGTATCTCGCGCATCCCAGATATCTTCGGCATGACGATAAGCTTGTATTGCTTGTATATAGAGTCGATTTGATGGAGGATTCGAAAGCAACTGCAGAAATCTGGCGCAACGAAGTTCGATTAGCGGGTCTTGGTGACTTGCATCTATGTGCTGTGCAATTTTATGGTATTGGTGACCCTAGAGATTGGGGGTTCGACGCCGCTGTAGAGTTCCCCCCGCACGGATGGCTTGTGCCGAATAATGTTCCCGAGTATCCCATAGAGTACGTAAACCAAGAATTTGCCGGAACAGTGCTCGACTATAAAAAAAGTGTCGATTTCGCATTAAGAAAACCGGTGCCTGATTATTGTTGGCATAGATGCGCATTCCCTGGCTGGGACAATACAGCTCGTCGGCAAAATAATCCCCATATTTTTGCTAATCCAAGCCCTGAAGATTTCAATCGTTGGCTTCTCAATTTGATGCGGCAGTCCATGCTGATGGCAAGTGGGCGTCAGCCTATGGTTTTTATCAACGCTTGGAACGAGTGGGGGGAAGGAGCTCACCTTGAGCCAGACGAAGAAAACAAATTCGCTTATTTGGAAGCCGTACAGTCAGCGTTAAATAGCCTTAATATCGAATTTGAAGTAATTTCTATTCTGACTCGGTTGCGCAATGGTGGGAGTTATAGCGAGCGCGATTCGGATGAGATCAAGCTGCTTAATATAATTCGAGGGTACGAACAAGCAATTAGTAAACTTCTGGTAGGACCGCTTTAGGAAGTATTAAATAGGATTTAAGATGAGCAGCCCACTAGTCAGCGTGATTGTGCCGTCGTACAACCACGAGAAGTACATCATCCGCGCGTTGACGTCTGTTGTTCGCCAAGTCTATAGGCCTATAGAGATAATTCTGGTCGATGACGGGTCAACTGACGGTACATTTGAGTTAGCTCGGGATTTTTTGGGGAATAATTATCCTTCAGCCTTAGTTGTGTCTCAAACTAACATGGGGGCGGCGCGAACGATAAACAAAGCTATATCGTACTCCAATGGTAAGTACGTAAATGTTTTAAACTCTGATGATTACTTTGAGCCAGGTCGGATAGAGTCATGCGTACAAATTGCTGAACGTTACGGTCAGGAATTTATATACACAGGACTTAATTATACTGATCCGACGGATCGGGTCCTGGAAAATAACGAGTATGTCCAGTTTCTGCGGCGAGTTGAGAAAGACTCGGCGTCATTATATCCGAGCTTAGGATTTGCTTTCCTTAAGAATCAATTAGCAGTTACTACTGGCAACATGTTCATGTCTCGACGTCTAATCGATGTTGTCGGTCCTTTTAACAGCTATCTTTATGTGCATGATTGGGATTTTGTGTTGCGATCTCTGTTCTACGTCGAGCCCTATTTTCTACCCGAGAGGTTGTACAATTATCGTCTTCACGGCGAGAATTCATTCCGAAGCTTGAGATATGTCGAAGGATATGAAACCAAGGAAGTAATGACGAATGCTCTTTGGAGATTCACTGCACGTGTGCCACTCAATGGCCGGTGTCCGTCGCCGCATTGCTGGCCTGGTGTGTTTGAGAAACTTATAGATCGCTGGGGGTATAACGTTTATTTGCCCCCAAGATTTCGCAATGAATATGCGGGGGTTCTGTGAACCAATGAAAGTAGCGGTTGTATCACATTTTGATCGGCACGATCTTGCCGACGACTATTTCGTATACTCTCTGAGATGTTACAGGCGGTATTTTGATTATATAGTTGTGGTCTCTACTTCGATGCTCGATACCGTCCAGCGCTCTCGTATTCTAATATACGCCGATAAGCTTGTAGTAAAAGAAAATCGTGGCTATGATTTCGTGAGTTGGCGGACAGGATTTGAAGAGCTAAACGTTGAGCGATGCAAAGAAATATCTTTCGTTAATGATAGTTTCTACGGCCCCGTGAATGATATCGAGGTTTTTATGGGTCGTGGCAGATCTATACCGGTTGATGTATGGGGCGCTACCTTGAGTATGCAGTTTGCTCCGCACATCCAAAGTTTCTTCATGACGTTCAACGAAAATATAATTCGGTCTCAGTTTCTTGAAACATTTTGGTCGCGTATTGAAGTTCTCCATGATAAAAATGAAATTATCCAACGTTATGAAATCGGCCTCTCACAGGAGTTGTGCGCGGAAGGGTTCTCTATCGGCGCCGTTGTGGATATGAGGAATCTTACAATCCAAGATCGTCATGCCGCGTTGCAGGATAATTTGTTCTCTGGTGAGACTGCTAATTTGAATCAAGAACGATACTATCTTGAAGAAGATGGTCCAAATCCCATGCAGCTCTTTTGGGGACATGCGCTCAGAGCGGGTGTTCCCTTCGTGAAAATTGAGCTGCTTAGGGACAACCCACTGGACGCGAATTTATCGGCAGTCTTCAAGTATCTGGAACGGCATCGTTGGTATGAGCTTGGGCTTATCATCAGGCACTTGGAAAGAATAATACCTTCTGAGCCGTTTCTCGAGCTCAGAAGGAAATATCTTAGGGGAGGGGATAAGTAGGTATTGGGGCGTTTTATGCTCCAGATGAATTTTGGATTACTCCAGATAATTTTATTAAGATATGTTTGAGTCCAAGTTGACGAGCTGGGGTGTATTTTCGTTTTTGTATGGGACTGTTTTGGATCTGTATGACTTGGCTGGCCGAATTCATTGCTCGATACAGCGATTGATCAGGCAATTGACACTTGAAAGTTCACGCACTTCGCCACTCGGCTGTCGTGGACACAAGCGGTCGGGATGACCAAAGATGGCATGCTGCTTCGCCGGCTTTCACACTGGAAGTCCGTTCCTCATTGTGCGATGAGGGTACTGAATAGTCGCTTGCGGCTAATTTTTTGAGGGTGAGTTGCCAGGAGATGAGCGTGTTTAATTTTCGCGAGGATTGGTTTTCAACTAACATCCCGAATTGGATGACGATTTTCAACACAATCGGTTGGAATGCAGATGAGATAAAATGTGCCGTGGAAATCGGATCCTTTGAGGGGAGGTCATCTGTTTGGATCTTGCAAAACTTATTGAAGAATGATCGCAGTAAACTGCATTGCATTGATACATTCGAGGGGGGGCAGGAATATAGCCCTGATCAACTTGATGGCTTATATGACAGATTTAATTCAAATATACGTGCAACTGGTAATCTGCACAAGGTGGTCATACATAAAAAGAAGTCGTTTGAGGCCCTCGTAGAACTGAATCATGGAAAATGTCTCGCCGATTTCATTTATGTTGATGGTTCGCACGAGTCGCAAGATGTTATAGCGGATCTAATTTTGTCTTTTAATATGCTTCGTCCTGGGGGGCTAATGATCTGCGATGATTATATTTGGAGTATCGCGGGGGATATTAGTCACGATTTAGCTCAGTCGCCAAAGTTTGGGATTGATTGTTTTACGAATATCTACCACAAAAATATCAAGATAATCCGTGGCCAGTCTTTGTATCAGTTAGCTTTTACTAAGGTTTGACTGCCGAATTCTTTCGCTAGGTCGGTTTTAAAGGGGGTTTGAAATAGTTGGCCTGAACGTTCGATAAAACTGTCGTTTAGTGAAGTGCCCGACGGTGAAGTCTGTGGTCTGCGTTGTGAAAGCAAGATAAATCTCGGCCTGGCGCTCGTAGCGGGTGACAACACGAGGAAGCTGAGCAGACCAGGCTGGGTTCCGCCCGATCGGCGTTGAGTGCCCGCTTGGCCAAGGCCATCTTCGGCGCGTCCAGAAGGCCCTCGGACTCGAATGCCGTGTTGGGGGCGGCCCCGGCCAGCAACTGGTCCACGCGTGCTTCACCGATGTGAGGTGCTTTGCGTCGTGCCATCGGAAACCTCCTTCGAGTTCGCGATGGCCGCCCACACGAAATTTCTGACAGTCCCCCTGCATAGCCGCATGTTGCTCGACGGTCCTGATACATTCGTTGAGCCCGATCCCCACCAGTGTTCGTGCGGTGGCGGCGTCCTGCCTGGGGCTCTTTGGTAACCGATCTGACACCTCGAAATACCCCCTCCCTGCGAAGTGATACCGTGATTCCCTGATGCTGTCGGCGTTGGGGAGGCTCGAATGGGTCAGCCAGGGTTCTTCGATCTGGACGAGCGCTATCAGCGTCTGTCGGAGAACGGCGACCCGCTGGTGAAGCTCGCAGCCCTGATCGACTTCGAAGCGTTTCGGCCGAATTTGGCGACCGCCCTGAAGCGGTCCGATGGCACGAAGGGCGGTCGCCCGCCCTACGACCCGGTTCTCATGTTCAAGATCCTGATCCTTCAAACGCTCTACACGTTGTCGGACGACGCTACAGAGTTCCAGATCCGGGACAGGCTGTCGTTCATGCGCTTCCTCGGCCTTGGCTTCGAGGATGCGGTGCCGGATGCCAAGACGGTGTGGCTGTTCCGCGAGCACCTGACACGGGCTGGTGCAATCGATGCGTTGTTTGCCGCCTTCGATGCTTGGCTGAAGGGCAAAGGTTACCTTGCGATGTCGGGACAGATCATCGACGCCTCGATCATCGCGGCTCCGCGTCAGCGCAACACCGATACCGAGAAGGCGGCTCTGAAAGAGGGCAAGATCCCGGACGCGTGGGCGGCCAGACCAAAATAGCTCGCGCAGAAGGACTGCGACGCCCGCTGGACGCTGAATCGGGCCAAGGCGCGGCCGGCGAAGGCGGGCGGCACGAAGGCCAAGGTCGAGATCCCCGCCCCGGTGTTCGGCTACAAGACCCGCGTCTCGATCGACCACACATACGGTTTCGTCCGCCGCTTCGCCGTCACCAGTGCGGCCGCCCACGACGGGGCGCAACTAGCCAACGTCCTCGATCCGGCCAACACGGCAAGCGACGTCTGGGCGGATACTGCCTACCGCTCAAAGATCAACGAAGCCCATCTGGCCAAGCACGGCCGGCGCTCGAAGATCCACTTCCGGCGCCAGCCCGGCCACGACCTGACGCCGTCCCAGCGCAAGGCCAGCCGCTCCCGCTCCAAGGTCCGCTCCGGGGTGGAGACGATGGTCGCGGCCCGGAAGCATCGCTTCGGCCTGTTCGTGCGCACCATCGGCCTGGCCCGGGCCCGGACCAAGATCGGGCTCGCCAACCTCGCCTACAACCTCAAGCGCTTCCTCTGGATCGAAGCCCAGCCGATAGCCTCCTGAAAATGGCTCTGGACGGGCTTCCAAGGCCCGTTCCCAATGATCGTCAGGCGGCCAGAACGCCAGTCCGATCAGGCCAAAGCTGCCGGCTTTGGTAAATCATCGACCAACCCCTTCAATGATGCGGTTCTTCGAAATGTCCGATCGGCTGGCACCACGCCCGGTCTGAGGGCGGCGTGCTAAACTGTTTGGATGGCGGTCGACGAGGAGCGCATCGACGAGGCGGTGCTCGCCCTTTTGTGGCTGACGCTCCACGACGGGCGTTGGGCCTGGAAGGGCTTTGATTGGGCCGTGCTTGGCCTTCTCCACGCCAAGGGGCTCATCGCCGATCCGGTCGACGCGCCAAGTCGGTGGTGCTGACCGACGAAGGATTGCGCCAATCCGAGGCGCTGTTCCGGACCCTGTTCACACCCCCTGACTGACCCGCCAGGGCCGCGGCGTTCTAGGGCGACCGCTTGGAGCTTGGGTGTGCTCGGATCGGCCCAGGGCAGAAGCTCGTCGAGGCGGCAATGCGGATGGCCCTCGACGATGCGGGTGATGACGTCGGCTAGGTAGGCCAGCGGCTCGACGCCGATGAGCTTACAGGTCTCGACTAACGAGGCGAACACCGCCCAATGCTTCCCCCCGCCGTCCGAACCAGCAAACAGGGCATTCTTGCGATTCAGAGCCAGTGTCCGGATCGCGCGCTCGACGGTGTAGCAGTCGATCTCAACGTGCCCGTCGTCGAGGAACAGGCTCAGCCCCGCCCAGCAGCTCAGGGCGTAGCGGATCGCATCCGCCGCTGGAAAGCAGCGGGCAACCACAGATCCAGATCGCGGCGGAACTTGGGATCCAACCCTCCATGCTGAGACGGTGGTGCATGGCGCTGACAGCCGGCTCTCCATCATCGCGGCCAGCCGGATTGCTCAGAGCCGTGCCCATGAACCTGGTGGCTTCCTCCTCCGACGAGGCCGCCGAGATCGCCTATCTGAGGCGTGAACCTGACCGGACGCGCATGGAGCGCGTCGTCCTAAAAAAAGCGATCGGCATCTCCGCGGAGATAGCCAGTGTTCACGAAGCGGATTATAGAATATCAAGGGTTGACTTAACCCTGCGATGAAGGCCACCGCAGTCTTTTAATCATCCGGGAGCCCCCGTCACGCTGGCCGGATGAGCCGCTGGAATGCGCTTCCAGTTCAGTCCTTCAACGAGAGCCGAGAGCTTCTCTGTATAGTCCGCGGCGGCTCGACCATAGACGCAAAACTATCTAATCCGGGGATCATCAGCGTCCTCCTATAATTCGGTCGGCGGAAGGTAGGCCTGAAACATCACTTTCCCCTAAGCGACGCATGCGGGCGGTGAACTGTACCACGATGGCCGACCTGCGCATCATGACGCTGAGCGATGACCTCAACCTGAGCCTATCGAACGGACAGCCAGGCGTGCCTCACGCTGAGAGTGGTCTGACGTATTAACAGCTTCGAAGTGTTTGAGACATTGGCCGACACGATGTGCCCACACAGGGTTCCAAAGAACATTTGCCGCAAGAATGGTTCCAAGACCATTTCAGAGGAAATAATTTGATTGCCAAATCCGGCTCAAGGAATTAGTATAACTCACCATCATCTCCGCAAGGGGATTGCTATCGCGAGAGTTTCAGCGGAAGTTTGCGCAAAAATTACCTAACGTATAAATTTGAGCTCGCTAATGGAGGCGTAGATTGTGATCAGCTTATGCAATCCAGCTCTAAGCGTGTCCGACCGCATTTGCCGCTACGCTTCCAGCCGTCCGCACTTGTTAGCCTCGCGAAGCTGGCCTTTTGGCTACCCATGGCCGCTACCATGCAGTAGACTTTAAATTAGTCCTGTCAAAAATAACAGTCAGGCCAATCTGACGCCTGTAAGGGTCTGTCTCGCCCGCGGCGAAGACATCCTATATGAGCGGATGAGGATAAACCGTTCGACCCTAACTGACCGCCACTTGCACCTTCACGCATAGGCTGCGTAACGTCTCGACCCTAATCAACCAGAGTTCTCGTTCCTAAAGGCCACATACTGTCTGAAGTCATTTGTCGTCGGACGGTCCGGCTTTTAGAAACGTACTTCCTAGCATCATCATTGTGAGGTAGATATGACGGCAATTTCGACTTTAATCGATGTTAACATGGAGAACTTTGATGAAAATATGTATATCAAGTACAATCCGGATATTGCTGCTGCATTGAATAGCGGGTTGATCCACAGTGCAAAAGTGCATTTTGAGCAAAATGGTATTCGCGAGAATCGCAAATACCACAATGAGTCAAAAATAATAGAGGCGAAAAATATCAAGAATCGATATGTAATCGAGAACCTGATTCGCGAATCTGGAGAGGTCCGCTTCGGTGCTTATCATGCTATAGATCGGCTGTCACCAGCGCTGGCGAAGCTCGCCAATGTTGTGCCTACAGACGCGGTTTCTGCCCATGAATATGACGAACAAATACAGGAAATCATTGTTTCGAACCCAGACTGTTGGATCTTGGATAACGGAGCTGGCTTCAGGCCGACATACTACAGCAATGTGGTAAATTTTGAGATCGCCCCGTATCTCACCACCGATGTTCTGGGAGTGGGAGAGGATCTGCCGTTTAAGGACGAATGCTTTGATTTTGTGATTTCAAACGCGGTTCTTGAGCATGTGAAAGACCCTTTCATGGCGGCACGCGAGATTGAGCGGGTTCTCAAGAAGGGGGGGCAAGTTATTGCCGCCGTGCCATTCTTGCAGCCCTATCATGGTTACCCGCATCATTATTACAATATGACAAAAGATGGCCTAAGAAATCTTTTCAGTGGTTTGAATGTAGTTAGCCATGAAGTTAAGTTTTATCATCATCCAATTTGGGTGATGCAATGGGTTGCGATGGCGTATGCTTGGGGTCTCCCTGATGCCGCCCAGAAAGAATTTAAATCTATGACCGTCGATCAGTTAATTAATTTTAGCTTAAATGATATGGGTAAAGATTTTGTAGCAAGTTTGAGCCGTGATAAGATGTTTGAACTTGCTTCTGCGACTTTCTTGGTCGCGGAGAAACCCAGTTCGTAAATCATCATTGTCGTTCGAATTTTCGTCCGGAATGGGCGAAGTGTTATTCGCTGTGGCATCCCCAAGCGCCTCCGGGGCGGATCGTCGTGCATCTTGTTGTTGGTTCCAGCACATACTCTGTGATGGGCCGGACCTTCAGCGTTTAGCTTCTTCGTTTGAGCCTGACGGGGGGCTGTAGCGCTAATGCTGCGCGGGTCGACCTGACTGGCCGGCTTTGAGCCCGATGGATCGAGAGCATCAACTTGGACCAAAGGAATTGGGGTTGAGGCGAGGACGAAGGCCGGGCGCGGAGTAGATCGTCATGATGCTACGCCAGATCGAGGTGCAGATGGCGCAAGGCAAAAGCATCGGCATCTGCCTGCAAGCAGGCAGATGCCCCCGCAGGGCTGATACCGCTCGAGTAACGAGTACACGGGTTTGGCGGTCGATTAGTTCATTTAGATGAAGGATCTCTAGGGTTGGTCGTCGTCTGAACCATCTGGTTCAGTATACGTTTTTTGCCCTCGACTGAGGAGGGACGGTGCTGCGCGACGCGCAATGGGCTGTTTTGGAGCCACTGGTTGAAGCTCGCCGGCCGAAGGCGAAGACACCGCCATAGGGCCTGCCGCGCACGCTCTCAGTCATTCCGTAGCGACATCAGAATGGCGCCAAATGGCGTGCGATCCCGCAAGACCTGGGGCCGTAGTGGCGTGCGGCCGACATGATGGCGCCGCGGTCGAACTGACCCGCATCGAACAGCGGGCGGCGGGTGGTGCGCACCGTCATGTCGATGCGGGCCTTTGCGGACAGGAGACCGGGGGCGATCGCCGGCCGGCTGTCGTGCAGGCTGCGGGAGAGAGTGTTCCAGAAGACGGTGCGGTGCGACATTGTCTTGGCCCCCGAGGTGGCGTCTGATACACTCCGGGTGTAATACGGGTCGCTTGGGATATCACCACCTGAGAGGCATCGCAGTACCCCTGAGGTGTATTTTGCTGACGGCTGAACAGCTACGTGCTGCCCGGGCCCTGATCCGGTGGGAGCAATCGACCGTCGCCGAAAAAGCGGGGGTCTCGGTTGAGACTGTGAAGCGGCTAGAGAAAATGGACGGCCCGCTCCTGTCCACGAAGTCGGTAACGATCCATGCTTTGGAAGCCGCCTTCCGCGAAGCCGGCGTCGAATTCACCAACGGCGGCGAGCCCGGCGTGAAGCTTCGTCGGAAGGACCCTGTGTGATCGGGCGCCGCCTATCGGCTCTGGGCATCGCCATGGTCTTCGTCGGCGCGACGCGGGCCTTGGAGGCTGCGGGTGGCGACGATGCCCTACCGGATTGTCTGATGGCCGCGGTGATAGCGACGCTACTCACAACAGTATGGCCATCGGCATGACCGCTGGCCTGGAGTTCATCCCCGAGAACGGCGGCGGGGCCGGGATTCGGTTCCGGGAGCGGAAGGGGTGATCACGGGCCCGCAGCTACTCGCGGCACGGCTCTCCCTTCGCTGGGCACCCAGAGATCTGGCCAAGCACGCCAAGGTGCCTGTGAGCGTTGTGGCGCGAGCCGAGAACAGCCCCGGCGAGCCAGCTGTCACGATCGCCCAGCTGAACGCTCTGACGCAGGCCCTGCGGGCTGCCGGTGCCAGCTTCCCGCATCCTAACGATCCTGAGAGGGCGAATTGATACGCCTAGCGACTACGCCTGCAGGCCCACGCCCCAAAACCGAAGAAGTCGATCCACCGATGGCGAATGACGATACGCTCGCGCAGGCTCTGGCCAGCGTGAGGCATCAGCGCGAGACCCTTGAGGCCGAGTACGAGCGGGTGAGCAGCGAGCTGACGAAGCTCCGCATGGCCGAGCGGTCGCTCGCATCGATCGTGGAGGGCACGTCGATGGACGAGCATGCCGACAACCAGCCGAAGCGCCGCCGTGCTTCCGCGGAAGACGGTCAACCTCGTGCTACCCGTGGGCCCCGCGGGCCTCGGGCCAATTCTGCCAAGGGGCGGCTGAAAGCGCTTCTAGAGGAAGCCGGCTCTGATGGCCTGACGCACGCTCAGATCACCGAGCGTCTGGCAGACGTGGCAGCCAACACCCTGGCCACGTACCTCAGCGTGATGTCGACGAGCGGCGAATTGGTTCGGAACGGCGACTTCTATCGGGCGGGCACCCCAGCCGCAGCTCCAGAGAACGATGACCCTGAAAACGAAGAGGCTGAAAGCACGGAGTCTGATCCGGCGGATGATGAACCTGCCAAGGTCGCTGATTAGCGGACCAGCCGACGCATAGCGATGCTGGGAGGGACGGGATGGAGGACGACGACGACCGCGAGTTCGAGCACTCCCCGCTGTCCGGCTCTTTCACCCGAGACGACATCGAGGTCGATGTCGAAATCTACCACTTCGCCGGAACGCAGGATCGCTGGCAGATCGCGGTCGTCGCCCTCGGCGGCGGCTGCACCCAGTGGGCGCAGACCTTCGCGACTGAGACGGAAGCCTATGCGGCGTTCCTCGCGATGGTCGAGGCAGACGGTCTGGACACGTTCACCCGTGCGCGGCCGGCCGGGCGACACTGAGGGCACGAAGAAGCCCACACCGTGGCCTCAGGCTGGGCCGTGGTAAGAGGCCAAGACCAAGCATGTCGCGCCGCTATTGGGCGTCCCATAAAAGGGCCCCCATTTTTTTATTCGGAAAAGGGGCGCCCTCGGGAGAAGCCCTCATTCCCGCGCCCCCTAAAAGGCCCTTTCCTTGGGTGGTCTGGATCAGCCCGGAGTGACCTGACCGGTATTTTGAA
>NZ_AKFK01000088.1:0-15994 GCF_000272495.1 Methylobacterium sp. GXF4
CGGCGGTGGCGGGGGCGGAGGCCGGCGGGGCCAATCGTCGTCCGGCGGCGGTGGCGGCCGACGGCGGCGGTCGTACTCGAAGCGATCCGGCCCGGGGCGGCCGTAGATGTAGACATCCGCGTCCGGGCCAACCTGCGCGCGCACCGGGACGGGGATCAGCTGTGCCAGGGTCAGGGCGGCCAGGGCCGCGAGCGGGATCCGTTTCACCATCGTCGTCCTGCCTCGAATCGTCGCCTCTTCGTCCGGCCGCCTGTCTCGACGGAGCCCGGTCGGCCTCCTTTTGGGCGCGCTCGCTTGCGCCGAACCGGTGTCCGGGCCGGCGGCGAGCGCACGAGCGTGAATCGGATGAACCGCCGCCGAGACGGCGATCCCGGCCCCGGCCGTTGCCCGCGCCGGGTCTGACCGCTACCTACGGCCTGCCGCGAAGCCGCCGCCGTCGCACTCCGCCCGCGCCCCGCTATCCCCGAGGATCCTTTCATGGAGCTGCTCAAGCTCGCCGCCCTCGATACCGAGGACCTGACCGTGATCTCCGCGCACCTCCAGGACGCGATCCTGCGCCCGGAGGATCTGACCTACCTGGCGGGCGAGCAGCGCTTCCTGATGGTCGTGCGGCGCTTCGACTGGACCCCGGACGTCCCGCCCCGCCGGCGCCTGGCCGGGGTGCATTTTGAGCGCGTCCTGCGGGTGAAGACCCGCGGCCTGGCGCCGGGGGACGCGATGCCGATGAGCCTGCTCGCCCTGACCTTCGAGGCGACCGACGCGCCATCCGGCCATATCGACATGGTGTTCTCCGGCGGCGCCGCGGTCCGCCTGGAGGTCGAGTGCATCGAGGTCCGGATGAAGGATCTCGGCCCGGTCTGGGAGGCGGTCGCCCGCCCCGGCCACGCGATCGATCCCGAGATCGACGCCATCCCCGCCCCCGGCCCGGCGGCCTGAGACAGACGAAAGACATCCGATGGTCCGGCTCGACAGCCAAGCTCCGAATTTCGCCGCCGACTTCGCGCGGCTGCTCACCGCCAAGCGCGAGATCGCCGAGGATGTCGACGAGGCGGTCCGCGGCATCATCCACGAGGTCGTGACCCGCGGCGACGCCGCCCTGGTCGAATTCACCCGGCGCTTCGACCGACTGGGTGCGGAGTTTTCCGCGGACGCCCTGCGGATCACCGAGGCCGAGATCGACGCGGCCGTGGCGGCCTGCCCGGCCGAGGCGCTGGACGCCCTGCGCCTGGCCGCGGAGCGCATCGAGGCGTTCCACGCGCAGCAGAAGCCGCAGGATTACCGGGCGACGGACGCGCTCGGCGTGACCTCCGGCTGGCGCTGGACGGCGCTGGAATCGGTCGGCCTCTATGTGCCGGGCGGGACGGCGAGCTACCCGTCCTCGGTGCTGATGAACGCCGTGCCGGCCCGGGTCGCGGGGGTGCCGCGGATCGTCATGGTGGTGCCGACGCCCGACAACACCCTCAACCCCCTGGTGCTGGCCGCCGCCCGGCTCTCGGGGGTCCACGAGGTCTACCGGGTCGGCGGCGCCCAGGCGGTCGCGGCCCTCGCCTACGGCACCGCCAGCATCGCGCCGGTGGCGAAGGTGGTCGGCCCGGGCAATGCCTGGGTGGCAGCGGCCAAGCGCCGGGTGTTCGGCCAGGTCGGGATCGACATGATCGCCGGCCCGTCCGAGGTGCTGATCCTCGCCGACGGCCACGCCAATCCGGACTGGATCGCCGCCGATCTCCTGGCCCAGGCCGAGCACGACACCGCCGCCCAATCGGTGCTGATCACCGACAGCGCCGCGCTGGCCGAGGCGGCGGAAGCCGCCGTCGAGCGTGCGCTCACCACCCTGCCCCGGGCCGAGATCGCCCGGGCGAGCTGGCGCGATTACGGCGCGATCATACAGGTGCGGGATTTCGACGAGGCGGTGCCGCTGGTCGACCGGCTCGCCCCCGAGCACCTGGAGATCGAGACCCAGGATGCCGAGGGGCTCGCGGGCAAGATCCGCAACGCCGGGGCGATCTTCCTGGGGTCGCACACCCCGGAGGCGATCGGCGACTATGTCGGCGGCCCGAACCACGTGCTGCCCACCGCCCGCTCGGCCCGGTTCTCCTCGGGCCTCGGCGTCCTGGACTTCATGAAGCGGACGACGATTCTGGCCTGCACCCCGGAGAGCTTGCGGGCGCTCGGCCCGGCGGCGATAACGCTCGGCCGGTCGGAGGGTCTGGAGGGTCACGCCCGCTCCGTCGCGATCCGGTTGAACCTGTGAGGGTGTGGGGATGGCCGAGAAGCAGCGCGGGCCGAACCGCCTCGCCAAGGTAAGCCTGGACGAGGCGTCCATCGCCCGCGGCAACCCGGATCAGGAGCACGAGCGGGCGATCGCCCTGTTCGACATCCTGGAAGACAATTCCTTCACCATCCCGGGCCGGGAGGGGCCCTACGCGCTGACGCTGGGCCTGGTCGAGAACAAGCTGTCCTTCGCGATCAGCACGGTGGACGGCGAGCCGGTGATGACGCACCTCCTGTCGCTGACGCCGTTCCGACGGGTGATCCGCGACTACGAGATGATCTGCGAGAGCTACTACAACGCGATCCGCACCGCCTCGCCGTCGCAGATCGAGGCGATCGACATGGGCCGGCGCGGCCTGCACAACGAGGCGTCCGAGACGCTCAAGCAGCGCCTCGACGGCAAGGTCGATCTCGACCACGACACGGCGCGCCGCCTCTTCACCCTGATTTTCGCCCTGCACTGGAAAGGCTAGGGCGCCCTCCGGCCCCGAGCGGCGATGGCTGAGCCCTTTCCCGAGACCACCCCGAAGAAGCGGCGGGTGCAGTCGGTCCTGTTCATGTGCAACTACAACGCCGTGCGCTCGGCCGCGGCCGAGGCGATCGCGCGGGCCTATTTCGGCAAGTCGACCTACGTCCAGTCGGCCGGCGTCCGCTCGGGCGAGCCCACCGACCCGTTCATGATCGCGGCCCTCGACGAGGTCGGCATCGACGCGAGCCGGCACCGCCCCCGCACCGTCGAGCAGCTCGAGGATTGGGAGGGGCTGAACTTCGACCTGATCATCACGCTCTCGCCGGAGGCCCACCACCGGGCCCTCGACCTGACCCACACGATCGCGGCCGATGTCGAGTACTGGCCGACGCCGGACCCGACGCTGCTGCAGGACGCCTCCCGCGAGCAGCGCCTGGAGGCCTACCGGGACGTGCGCGACGGGCTCACCCGGCGGATCAAGGCGCGGCTGAAGACCTAGCCGCGACGCGCTCCACCCGGGACAGAAGGCAGCCGGGCCGCGCGGTGTGGACGTTGACGAAGGCCGTGCGGGGATCGTCCAGGGCGCGCAGCAGCGGCGCGTCCACCTCCGCGCCGGGACAGACATGGCCGAGGTCGTACAGGCAGAGATCCTCCGCATCGTAGGCCCGGACCGACACCAGGGCGTTGGCGCGGATGATCGGGGCGACGACGTCCGCCGCCTCGAAGCCCGGGCAGGCCTGCGCGTGCAGGAAGATCGGGCTCGGGGTCCAGTAGATGCCGCGCGGGCGCCCGAGATCGTAGGAGCCCAGCAGCATCGGCGCGCCCGGTTCGGCGCAGAGCAGGCAGCGCCGGCACGGAAATCCGCCCGCACCGGTCGCCGTCACCCGCCGCAGCGGGTTGTCGAAATCGTCGCGTCCGCTGCGGCGGAAACGGTCGGCGACGGCGGCGTCGATCGGGATGCAGCGATATCGGGTCATGGATCTCTCCGGGGCCCCGAAACCGTGCCGTCCAGCCAGCCGGAAAACGTCCCGTTCCTTGCTGCCGCGTCCCGGTTTCCCCGCCCATCGAGGGCCTGAGCCGTGCCGCCGCGACGGCCAAAACATTTCGCCAGCGAATGTAACCGGCCCGTGAATCTCCTGTCCGCGGAAAGTTCCTCACGCCCACAAATTGCTATAGTTTCCGAGACCGTCAATCGTTTCGGAAAAATCTCATGTTCAAGGCGCGATTTCTTGCAGTATCCGCCTGCGCCGGTATCTTATCTTGCGCGCCGGCAAGAGCACAATGGAGCCCCGTTGGGGGCCTATTGAATGTCGCGGTCACCCAAAACTGCACGTTGACCTCGGGAAATATCGCCACCGCGACGCGAGACGGCATGTTCCTGTGCCCGGCCCGGGCGGAGCTGGTCGACTCCCAGGTCAAGGACGCGAGCCACTTCTATGTCGTCCATGAATACGGTCTTCTGGCCATCAGGACGAACTCGGATAAGCTGGCGGATTGCTGGGCCGCGCACCAGCTCGCCCGCGCGCCCAACGGGCCGCACTACGTCAAGCAGTGGATCACGCACTGGAGCAATTACGGCATGACCCGCCCGACGCTCGGCACGCCGGCGCAGAGGATCGCCAATGTGCGGGCCTGCTGCGCCTGCGGGATCTAGCGGTGTCGCGCGATCGGGTTGCGGCCAGCTGCGCGCCCGTTGCGTCGCCCGAAGCGTGGGCGCGCCTCGGCGGCTCACCCCCGGCTGCTGACCAGCCATGCCCGGATGCGGCCGGCGAGCCTGGGCCGGGCGCGGGCGACGTCGTCATCGTCCAGGAGCGGGGAGCGCGCCAGGGCCGCGAGATAGGCCTCCTCGGCAGCGCGGCAGGCGCGGAACGCGGCATCCGCGGCGGGATCGGGATCCGTGAGCGCCGCCTGAATCCGGAAGTTGCGGCTCAGGCATTCGCGCCAGCTGCCGTGGCGCATCTCGGTTTCGCTGCCGGCGCGCGCAGGCCCGGCGACGAGCAGCAGCGCCGCGAGCAGGGCAGAGGATACGAAGGTGGCTGGCGACATGGATCGGGCACTCGGTCCAGCGGCAGAGTGCGTCCACAGGGTTAGCGAAGGGTTAAGTGAGCACCGCAATACCGGTGCAGATCACGAGCCCGCGGGCCCCCGACACGAGAAGATCCGGCGCCCGAGCGGCGCGGCCGATGCGATCAGCGGTTGGCGGTGGTGACCGGCGAGGTGACGCCGCCGAGGGAAACCCAGGCCGTGGCGTCCTGGCTCTCGCGCTTGATGAACACGTAGCCGGTCTTGTGCCACGGCACGATCGCGTTGGTCTTGTTGTCGAGAACCATATCGCCCCGGTCGGTGATCAGGGTGAGGACCGCGTGGCCCTCGCCCTTCTCGTCGATCACCACGGTCATCCGCATCGCCCGGCGGGGCAGGCCGGCCTCGGCCAGCAGGTGGCGCTTGAGCAGCTGAAAATCCTCGCAATCGCCGATGCCGTCCTCGGCGAGGTCCCAGCGGTCGGCGACGTGGAGATGCTCCATGTCGGTCTTCGGCTCGACCGACTTGTTCACCCGGCGGTTGACCGAGACGATCGTCGCCCAGATCGCCGGGGTCAGGCTGATGCGGGCGGGCTCGCTCCGGTCGACCGTGCATTCGGCCGCGTAGGCCTGGCAGAACGTCACCCAGGCCGCGATCGGGCGGGCGGCGCCCTGAGGCTCGGCCCCGAGCTGGGGGGACGGCAGGCTCGCGAAGGTCTGCGCCTGACCGGCATTGGCGCCGAGCCCGGCGAAGCACAGGGCGGCCCAGGCGAACCCGGCCAGAACGCGACGGCGGCGGGAAACCCGACGCGGCGCGGAGCTGGCGACCGAACCCTGCACCTTGGAAGCCGCGAACCGCATCGCCGTGACCCAACCGTTAAGCTCTCGTTAACGAAAGCTCTCACGCCGGGGGGCCGGCGGCAATCGGCGGCTTAACAAAAGGTTAATGCTGTGCGCAACGCGGATGGCGCGGGATTTTAACGGGCTGTGGCGCCGGCGCCCTTCGGGGTTTGGCCGACGCGCAAAATCGTGAACGTTCTCAACGCGGATCCGGTCGTTCGGCCGCTGTCACCCGGGTGCCGCATCCGCGAAAATCTGTGGGCGGCCGGCGACCACGGGGCGTCACCTACGGCGCATGCACCGCCATCCATAGCGTAGGGAGCGCGGCGGGGCTCAGCCGGATGCCTTGGAGGCGGCGAGCAGCAGCGTCCGAAATCGGGGCCCCACCATGCCGGCCTGCTGTGTCTCTGAACGCAAAAAATCCGCCCGATGACCGGGCGTCTCGCGAGGAGCGCCCGCGCCGGGACCATTGCCACGGGGGCGGTCGGCGTTGCGTGCCGGGTCGGCCGTGCTAAGTCGCCGTCGCTTGACAGCCGGTAAGGAATGTCCGTGCGCGCGACCGCCCCCCTCATCCTCACCCTGTTCCTCGCCCTGATGCCCCGCCCCGCGCTTTCGGCGCCGGACGAGGCCGTCTACGCGGCGGTGAAGGCCCAGAACGACCCGTATCGCGAGACGCTGAAGGGGTTGGTCGACGTCGATACCGGCACCGGCCAGGTGCCGGACCTCGGAAAGGTCGAGGCGACCCTGCGGGGGCGGCTCGAGGCGCTGGGCTTCTCGGTGGAGGCCCGTCCCGCGCCGGCGCTGGGCGGCAACACCCTGGTCGCGACCAAGCCGGGCAAGGGCCAGCGCCGGATCATGATGCTGGTGCATTACGACACCGTGTTCGGCGAGGGCGACGCCGCCAAGCGGCCGTACACCGAGCGCGACGGCCGCGCCTACGGTCCGGGCGTCGCCGACGCGAAGGGCGGCGTGGCGATGGTCCTGCACACCGTGGCCGCGCTGAACGCCCTGCATTTCGACGGCTACGGCACCCTCACGGTCGTGTTCAATCCCGACGAGGAGCGCGGGTCGCCCGGCTCCCGGGCCGAGATCGGCAAGGTCGCGCGCGGGCAGGACGTCGTCCTCTCGTTCGAACCCTCCTTCGATGAGGCGGGCGTGGATGCGGTCACGGTGGCGACCAAAGGCATCAACTACGCGAGCCTGACGGTGAAGGGCCGCGCCTCGCATGCCGGCGGGGCGCCGGAGGCCGGGCGCAACGCCGTCGTGGAGATCGCCCACCAGATCCTGCAGCTCCAGGATCTGGGCGACGCCGACAAGGGGACGAGCCTGCACTGGACCACCGTCCAGGGCGGCACGAAGCCGAACATCATCCCGGACGCCGCGAAGGCGGAGGGCGACATGCGCTACTTCGTGCCGAGCGAGTATGACCGCGTCCTGGCCCAGGCCCGGACGATCATCGAGCGGCACCGCGTGCCCGACACCGAGGTGCGCTTCGACCTCGCCAAGGGCCGGCCACCGCTGCCGCGCAACCCGGCCACGCAGGACCTCGGCGCGCGTGCCCGCGCGATCTACGCGGAGCTGGGCGCCGATCTGAAGCTCGCCGAGATCGGGGGCGGCACGGATGCGGGCTACGCCTTCCAGCCGGACAGCCCGGGCAAACCGGCGATCCTGGAATCCCTCGGCATCGTCGGCGGACGCTACCACAGCGCCGACGAGTTCGCGGTGCTGGCGAGCATCACGCCCCGTCTCTATCTCGCCACCCGGCTCGTCATGGAGGCGTCGAAGGCGGACGGGACCAAGGACGGGACCAAGTAGGCCTCCGCCGCGCTCCCGGCTCGCGCACGCCCCCGCCGAAGCGGGCACCGGTCCGGCGGGCGGATCCGATCAGATCCGCCGATCGGAATCCAGGCCCTGCAGCGGACGTCCGCCCTCGGCATTGTCCCGGTCGAGGCGCCCCACGACGCCCCGTTGCGCAGATCGGTTGTGCACGACATACTCCCGTCAAGACTCTTGAAGAGCGCGCGGAAAGTGCGCCGAGGGGACACCAGGGGATGGAACGTGGCTCAAGGACCGGGAGTGCGCCGCCATCTGTGCGGCATCTGGACCGCCTGGTCGGAGGCGGCATCGCCGGACGCCGCGGTTGGTGAGGTCGCGCGGGCGATCAATACCCCTTCCCTGTCCCAGGTCGTCGCGTTCTTCTCGGCCGATTACGATCCCGAGATCCTGGCCGCCGCCCTGGAGGCCCGGTTTCCGGGCGTGCCGGTCGCGGGCTGCTCGATGTCGGGCGGCATCGCGCCGTCCGGCGGCCTCGACCGGGGCCTCGTGGTCATCGCGTTCCCGGCCGAGCGCTTCCGCATCGTCTCGACCGTGCTCGCCGCCATCGACCAGCTCGATGTCGAGCGCACCGCCTCTTCCGTGCGCGCCCTGCGCCGGACCCTCGATCCCCCCGGCGCCTGCCGCGAGGCCGAGGCGCCGGCGGCCGGCGGCCGCTTCGCGCTGTCGCTGATCGACGGGCTCGCCAACGCGGAGGAGACCGTCGTCTCGGCCATCGCCTGGGCCCTCGACGGCATCCCGATCGTCGGCGGCTCGGCCGGCGATGATTTGCGCTTCCGCGACGCGGTGCTTCTGCATGGCGGCCGGATCCACCGCAAGGCGGCGGTGCTGGTGCTGGTCGAGACCGATTGGCCGTTCGAGATCTTCAAGAGCGACAATTTCGAGCCGACCCAGACCAAGTTCGTGGTCACCGCCTCGGACAGCGAGCGCCGCACCGTCCACGAGCTCAACGCCGAGCCGGCGGCGCGGGAATACGCGATGGCGATCGGCCTCGACCCCGAGGGCCTGTCGCCGATGAGCTTCGCGGCCTACCCGCTCGCCGTGAAGGTCGGGGGCGAGTATTTCTGCCGCTCGATCCGCCGCGTGAACCCGGACGGGTCGCTGAGCTTCTTCTGCGCCATCGACGAGGGCGTGGTGCTGACGCTGGCCGAGCCGCGCGACATCGTCACCTCCACCCGGGCCGAGCTGACGCGGCTCGACACGGCGCTGGGCGGCGTCGACCTGATCATCGGCTTCGAATGCGTGCTGCGCCGGCTCGATGCCGAGAGCCGTCAGGTGGGCCACGGCATCGCCGACCTCTACCGCCGCTACAACGTCGTCGGCTTCGAGACCTTCGGCGAGCAGTACCGGGCCATGCACCTGAACCAGACCTTCACCGGCATCGCCATCGGCAAGGGGCTGAACGCGCGCGACGGCGCCGGCGACGCCCCGGCCGCGCCATGACCCTGCACCCGTCCGGGCTCGAGACCGACGCGTCCCTGCGCCGGCGGATCGAGAAGCTGGAGCGGATCAACGCCGCGCTGATGTCCCATGTCGAGCGCAGCATGGATCAGCGCGGCAGCGCCTACTCGCTGTTCCAGACCGCGATCATGCTGGAGGGGCGCGTCCGCACCCGCACCGAGGAGCTGACCGGGCTGATGCACCGCCTGGAGCGCTCGAACGCGGCGCTGGCGGCGGCCAAGGAGGAGGCGGAGACCGCCAACCGCTCCAAGACCCGCTTCCTGGCGGCGGCGAGCCACGACCTGCTGCAGCCCGTCAACGCCGCCCGCCTGTCGATCTCGGCGCTGGACGACCTGCCGCTGCCGCCCGAGGCGCGCGCCATCACGGGCCAGGTCGAGCGGGGTCTCCAGACCATCGAGGACCTGATCAAGACGCTCCTGGACATCTCCAAGCTCGATGCCGGCATCGTCCGGCCGCAGCTGCAGGCGGTCTTCCTGCCCGACCTGCTGGCGGAGCTGGCGGAGCGCTTCAAGCCCTTCGCCGAGCGCAAGGGCCTGCGGCTCGCGGTGCGCTGCCCGCAGCTGACCGTCACCAGCGACGTGATGCTGCTTCAGCGCATCCTCCAGAACCTGGTCTCGAATGCCATCCGCTACACCGCCACCGGCGGCATCGTGCTGGCGGCGCGCCGGCGCGCCGGTGGGGTGCGGATCGACGTGACCGATACCGGCTGCGGCATCGCCGCCGAGGAGCGCGACCTGGTCTTCGAGGAGTTCTTCCGGGGCGGCGCCCGGACGAGCAGCGCGGAGGAGCCGGGCCTCGGCCTCGGCCTGTCGATCGTCCGCCGGATGGCCCAGGCGCTGGACCATCCCCTCACCCTCGCATCCCGGCCCGGCCACGGGACCCGGGTGACGCTCGGCCTGCCGATGAGCTCGGTCCCGGCTGCCACGGCGCCCCCGGTGCCGGTGGCGACCCGGCTCTCGGGCGCCCATGTCCTCGTGGTCGAGAATGACGCCGCCACGGCCGACGCCATGGCGCGCCTGCTGCAGAACTGGGATGCCCGGGTCTCGACCTTCCGGGATCTCGCCGGCGTGCGCGGGGCGATCGAGGCCGGGGCCGCGCTGCCCGACATCCTGGTGCTGGACTACCATCTCGACGACGGCGCTTGCGGGCTCGACGTCGCCGCCTATCTGCGCGGCCGATCTGCGCGGCCGCTCCCCGCGATCGTCACCACCGCCGACCATTCCGAAGCGATCGAGGCGCGGGTGGCGGAGGCCGACGCCGAGCTGGTCCACAAGCCGGTCAAGCCCGCCCAGCTCCGCTCATTGCTCACCTACATGCTGGCCTGACGAACAATCCCGTCCGCGCCGTGACATAGGACACGCCGCAGCCCTCGACGCTGTGCCGCGGCTGCGCGAGAGGGAACCGGCATCCGCGGTGCATCTGCACCCGGGTCTCCCCACGCAATCGACGTCGCCGGCCCTCCGGGACGCCGCAGGAGCGCGCGCATGGCGCAGGTCCCGGCCGGTACAGGCGTCCCCGCCCAGCATGACGGCCTGCCGCCGCGGGAGCGGGTCCTGGCGATGGCGGCGATCGGGCTGGCCATGACCATGGCGGTGCTCGACGGGGCGATCGTCAACGTCGCGCTGCCCGTGATGGCCAAGGACCTCGCGGTGAAGCCCGCCGACGCGATCTTCGTGGTCAACGCCTACCAGATCGCCGTGACGGCGAGCCTCCTGCCCTTCGCGTCGCTCGGCGACATCTTCGGCTTCCGCCGGGTCTACCTGCCGGGGCTCGCTCTGTTCGTGGCGGCCTCGCTCGCCTGCGCGCTGGCGCCGAGCCTGCCGCTCTTGATCGTCGGGCGGATCGTCCAGGGGCTCGGCGCCGCGGCGATCATGAGCGTCAATATCGGCTTCGTCCGGTTCATCTACCCGCACCGGATGATCGGCCAGGGGGTCGCCAACGTCGCCCTGGTGGTGGCGGTGGCCTCGGCGGCGGGGCCGACCGTGGCGGCCGCGATCCTGTCGGTGGCGAGCTGGCCCTGGCTGTTCCTGGTCAACGTCCCGGTGGGGCTGCTCGCCCTGGCGGTGGCCACGCGCACCCTGCCGGCGACCCCGGCGAGCGGGCGGCGCTTCGACCTGGTGAGCGCGGTCCTCAACGCGCTGACCTTCGGCCTGCTGATCATCGGCATCGACGGGCTCGGCGACCCCGAGGGCCGGGCGATCGCCGTCGCGGAACTCGTCGGCGCCCTGGTGATCGGCACGGTCTTCGTGCGCCGCCAGATCCGGCTGCCCGCCCCGCTCCTGCCGGTGGACCTGCTGCGGATCCCCGCCTTCGCCCTGTCGATGGCGACCTCGGTGGCCTCGTTCTGCGCCCAGATGGTGTCCTACGTCGCGCTGCCGTTCTACTTCCAGGACGTGCTGCACCTTTCCAGCACCCAGACCGGCTTCCTGCTCACCCCCTGGCCGATCGCGGTGGCCGCGATGGCGCCGATCTCGGGGCGCCTGGCCGACCGCTACCCGCCGGGGCTGTTGGGCGGCATCGGGTTGGCGATGCTGGCCGCCGGCCTCGTCTGCGTGACGCTCCTGCCCGAGGCGCCCGCCACCATCGACATCGTCTGGCGCCTGACCCTGTGCGGGCTCGGCTTCGGCCTGTTCCAGTCGCCCAACAACAAGGTGATCGTCACCTCGGCGCCGCGGGAGCGCGCCGGCGGGGCCAGCGGGATGCAATCGACGGCCCGGCTCACCGGACAATCGCTCGGCGCCGCCCTCGTGGCGGTTATCTTCGGGCTGACCCACGGGCTGGGCGCCGAACGGGCCGTCACCTGGTCCCTCGTCTGCGCGGTGGCGCTCGCCACGATCGGCGGCTGCGCCAGCGTCCTGCGGCGGGGTAAGAGCGGTTAGGCGGGCCCGGCATGCCACCGACCGGCCCGGCGCGCGTTGGCCGGAGATCCACAATCCCGCGTTCCCAGCCCCGGAGCCTCCGTCCATGGATCTCGACCTCACCGGCAAGAAGGCCCTCGTCACCGGCTCGACCGGCGGCATCGGCTACGCCATCGCCAAGGAACTCTGCGACCTCGGCGCCGAGGTCGGCATCAACGGCCGCACCGCCGAGCGCGTCGAGGCGGCGCTGACCCGGCTGCGCGCCGAGACCAAGGCCGGCCGCGTCTTCGCGGCGCCGGCCGACGTCGCCAGCGCCGAGGGGGTCGATGCCCTGACCCGGGCGCTGCCGGCGGTGGACATCCTGGTCAACAACACCGGGATCTTCGAGCCGAAGCCGTTCTTCGAGATCCCGGACGCGGATTGGCAGCGCTTCTACGACGTGAACGTGATGAGCGGCGTGCGCCTGTCCCGCGCCTACGCGCCGGCCATGGCCGAGCGCGGCTGGGGCCGCGTGATCTTCATCTCGAGCGAGTCCGGCATCAACACGCCGACCGAGATGGTCCATTACGGGATGACCAAGACCGCGCAGCTGGCGATCTCGCGCGGCCTCGCCCAGACGGTGGCCGGCACCGGCGTGACGGTCAACAGCGTGCTGCCCGGGCCGACCCTGTCGGAGGGCGTCGCGGAATTCATGACGCAGATGGCCGGAGGGGCCAAGGATGCCGACCTCGACGCGATGGGCCGGGCCTTCGTGGCCGAGCATCGCCCGTCGTCGCTGATCAAGCGTCTCGCGACGGTGGAGGAGGTGGCGAGCCTCGTCGCCTATCTCTGCAGCCCAGCAGCGAGCGCCACGACGGGCGCTGCGCTGCGGGTGGATGGCGGTGTCCTGCAAGGTCTCGCGTAGACCGCCTCGGGCGAAACGGTCATCGGCTCGGGGCCGTCCGGCCCCGTTTGATCGCGCGCCACCGGTCCGGCGTAAGCGCCGGACACGGGCTTAGCCGATCAAGACTTCAGGTGAGCCGCGAGATGCTTGTTCATCTCGAACATGGAGCACTTGTCCTTACCGAAGACCTTCTTGAGCTTGTCGTCGGCGAGGATCTCGCGCTTGTTCTCGGGGTTCTGCAGGTTGTGCTTCTTGATGTAGTCCCACACCTTGCTGACCACCTCGCCGCGCGGCAGCGGGTTGGTGCCGACGATCGCGCCGAGATCCGCCGACGGCTTTAGCGGCTGCTGCAGGGCGTTCGGCTTCGCACCGGCGGCCTTGGTGGCGGCAGGCTTGGCAGCCTTCGCGGGCGCGGCCTTGGCGGCCTTCGGCTCGTCAGCCTTCGTGGTCTTGGCCGCCTTCGGCGCAGCCTTCTCGGTCTTCGTGGCCATAAACTTCCTCCGGTTCTCGGGCCGCAGGCCGGGGCATGAGCGCCCCACGGCCGAGCCAGCATAGCAGCAACTAAGCGGTGCTGCCGCCGTTCCAAGGGGAAATCGCCTTCGCGGGGCCCTCATCCACAGGGCACGCGCGGAAATCCACACCGGAACCGGCCGATCTGCACCGCCGCGCAGAACATTCCGTCGGCCTTGCGCGCGCGAAACCTGATCTTAACGGTGGCGCGCGAGAAATACAGTCATGTTTACCCCGGTCCTCGCGCTCGCGCTGTTGCTCGCCACCGGACTCGTGCTCGGTCTTGGTCTGAGTGTCCGGGCCGAACCGGCCGCGTCCGGCCTGGAACCGCCCCGCGGGCTGGTCTGAAGCGTCCGGGATTGCCGCGCCGCGCCGTCCGGTGCATCTGCCCGCGAGCATGATCGATCCCATCACCTCCACCACCCTGGAAAGCACCGCGCACGTCGTCCAGGTGGCGCTGAGCCCGGTCTTCCTGCTGTCCGGCCTGGCGACGCTGCTCAACGTGTTCGGCGCCCGGCTCGCCCGGGTCGCCGATCAGGCCGAGCGCGTCTCGACGCTGTTGGCCGGGGCCGGCGAGGCGGAGCGCATCGTCCTGGGCCAGCGCCTCGACCGGCTGCACACGCGCTCGCTCGCGCTGGATGCGGCGGTGTTTTTGGCCGCCCTCGGGGGCGTGGCGACCTGCGGCTCCGTGTTGACGCTGTTCGTCGGCGCCCTGCGCGACAGCACCGTGGCGAGCCTGCTGTTCGGCCTGTTCGGGGCCGCGATCCTGTGCACGCTCTGCGCGCTCATCGCCTTCGGCTTCGAGATGCTGCTGGCGAGCCGCTCGGTGCGGGACCGGATCAACCAGCGCCGGGCCAATGCCGGGATGCTCGCGGATCTTTAGGGCGACCGGAACCCGCTCCCGCCCCGGCGTTTAGTCACCAGGGCCGGGGGAACGTCCGGCCCGGTCTGCGTAACCCGGGAGTCACCATGCCGACGGATCTGCCCACCGAGCGCACCGTGAGAAAGACGGGCACCCTGGAGCTCGATCCCACCGGCGAGGGTATCGCCATCGACGAGACCGCCCGCCTGATCGCCTCGAACAAGGTCGAGGGCACGGCCGTCTACGACCGTGAGGGGAAGCACCTCGGGGCCGTGTACAACTTCATGGTGGATAAGGTCACCGGCCAGGTCGCTTACGCGGTCCTGGCCTTCGGGGGCTTCCTCGGCCTCGGCGAGAACCATCACCCCCTGCCCTGGAAGGCGTTGACCTACAGCACCGAACTCGGGGGCTACGTGGTCGACATCGATCCGGGCAACCTCGCCGGCGCCCCGAGCCACGGCCCGGGCGAGGATGCCTTCGCCGACCCGAACTACCGCGGGAAGATCGAGGATTATTACGGGGTGCGCGCGCCGACCCTGTGAGCCGGGGGGCGCGGGCGACCGGCGCGACCTCTCAGCAGTTGCCGGGCGTTCACACATCGCTGCCCGATGAGCGCTGCGGCTACCCCCGAGCGCGCCTCCCTCCCCCCCACGGGGAGGAGAAGCGCCGCCGGTTTGCCCGCCCCGCGCCCTTAGAACTTCCCGCCGAGGCCGACGCTGCCGCCGGGCGAGAGCATCGGGCCCATCGAGCTGCTGCCGGAGCCGCTCGACGCGTTGCCGCCCTCGATATCCTCGCGCCGGATCCGACGCTCGGCGGCGCTGGCCGATTGCGTCGCGCCGCCGGCGCTCCTGGGGATCGCGAGCTGCTTCGTCGGGGTGGTCTGGAGCGGCTGGCCGTCGGGATCGACCGCGGCGTTGCGCGGCTCGCGGTTGGGCAGGGACCCGCGCAGCGACGGCGGCAGCCCGACATCCGAGGCCGGCATCACGCCGCCCCCGCCGCCGAGCGCCTGACAGCCGGCCACCAGGCCGACCAGGGCGGCGCCGAGCGCGAGGCTGCGCGCCGCGGCGCGTCCCGACGAGGTGAGGGTCGACATCGTGTAGTCCTCGCAAGGGGCCGCAAGGGTCTGCGCGGCTCGCATGGGTTTCTGGTCCGCTGTCTACGCTGGGGTTGCGGCGAAAACCAGACACCCCCTCTGCGGCGCGGAACTTGCGGCCCGGCCGCGACGATCCATAACTTCGCCCAGGTCCTGCGACAGGATGCTCTCCGCAGGCGGGGTCGCGCCGGCGGCGGGCCCGAATCCGGCCGATACGGTCGCGGTCGTGCCGGCGCGTCGGCCCGGCCCGGCCCTTCCTCAGAGGATGTAGCGTGTTCAGAACCTCCCGGATGATCGCGGCTGTGACGCTCGCCCTGTGGGCGTCCGGCGTTGCGGCGCAGGCCCCGTCCAGCCCGGGCGATGGTGCATCCGGCCAAGCCCCGCCCCAGGCCTCGCCGCCGAGCCCGCCGGTCGCGCCGCCGGCCCCGGGCGCGACCACGGGAACCGCGCCCGCGACGCCCCCCGCCCCCGCCACGCCGGCGGCCCCGGCGAACGCCGCGCAGCAACAGCAGCAGCAGGGAACCCCAGCGACGGTCCTCGACACCCAGGATTACGAGAGCCTGCTCGGCCGCAGCGTGCGCAGCGCCGGCGGCGACGAGCTGGGCCGCGTCATCGACATCATCATCGACAAGGACGGGCATCCCCGGGCGGCGATCATCGATTTCGGCGGCTTCCTCGGCGTCGGCACCCGCAAGATCGCCGTGGATTGGCGCGCCCTGCGCTTCACCCCCGACGGCAACAAGGAGCGCAAGCTCTCGGTCGCGCTGACCCGCAACCAGGTCCGCGTCTCGCCCGAATACAAGGCCGGCGAGCCGATCGTCGTGCTCGGCCCGGCGAGCCCGGCCGCGCCCCCGCCCGACGGCGACCAGGCGACGAGTGCGGCGCCGCCCGCC
>NZ_AKFK01000089.1:0-28780 GCF_000272495.1 Methylobacterium sp. GXF4
CACCCGGTCAGGTCACGGGGATCGCGACCTCGGCGAGGCCGTGGTGGAACGGCAGGCGGGCGGCGTGGGCCGGGGCCAGGCGTATCATCGCGCCGGCGCGACGGGCGCAATGCGCATGGCGGTCGAGCTCGGTGCGGACATAGTGGCAGGCCATGGGATAGGCGGCCGGCTCCTGCCGCGCCGGCGCGGGCGCGACCGGCAGGATCATGGCGCCCAGGGCGGCGATCAGCCGGGCCGGCGCCCCACGGGAATGGACGCTCGGTTCACGTCCCGCAGGCATGATCCGCGGCGGGTCGCGGGGCCGTGTGCCCAAGTCCGGATCCTCTATCGGAACGGCGCCGGAATCGGGCTGTCGGGGGTGGCCGCGCGGCCCGCCGCGCGCCCTCAGAGGCCCTTCTCCAGAACCTGGACCACCGCGTCCACGCGGGGCTTGAAGTCGGCCACGTTCGCGAAAGGACGCCAGTTCACGTCGAGGATCCCGCCCTCGAACTTCAGCCCGAGCGCGTAGTTCGAGCCCCGGGCGCTCGCCTCGTCGTAGCGGACCCGGATCGACTTCAGCGCCTTGTGCAGGGCATCGCGGCCCATCTGGTCCTTGGTGATCTCCTTCAGCCCGGCGGCCAGCGGCTCGAAGATCGTCTTCCCGAAATAGGCGTCGTCCGCGTAGTATTGCGCGTCGCCCGGGATCGTCAGCTGGTCCCAGGCCACCTCGACCGGCACGGGAAAGCCCGCCGCCTCCTGGATCGCCTTCTCCAGGGCCGGATACCGGTCCTGACGATAGGCGGCGATCGCCCGGCGCTCGGCGAGCCCGACCGTCGGCTCGGCCCAGGCGGCCGGGACGCAGAGCCAGGTTGCGGCAGCCGCGAGGGCGAGACGGCGTGAGATCATGCGGTGGGGTCCTTCTGCAGGTTGGGGCGGCCTTGGCTTGCCGCCCGGGGGTGATGGTTCGATGACGCGGCGCGGCCGGGAACGCCCGCGGTGAAGGCGGCGCAGCGTCTCGATGGCGGGGTGGGATGATCGTATGGACAATCCGACCGGTGCTCCTGGCCGCCCCGGTCGTCGCCCAACAGGCCGCGCCCCCGCGGGCCGAGCCGGTAAAGCCCGCCGGCGCGGCGGCCGTGAAGGCCCTGACCTGCGATGCCGTCGCAGCCGACGAGCGGCGCCTGCGGCGGCGCTACCGCAGCGATCCGGCGGTGCTGCGCGCCCTCGACCGGGCGCGCGACCCGGATGGCTGACGCCGACGATCCGGCGCGCCGCCGGGTGATGCGGCTGCTCCGAGCCCCGCCCCTGGCCCTGCTGCTCGGCCTGGGCCTCGCGCCGTTCTTCCTGCTGTTTCCGGCCCTGCCCGGCGGGCCGGAGCAGGATTCGGGCCTGCTGCCGGTCGCACTCTGGCTCGGCGCGGCGCTGCTGGGCGGCCTTGCCGGCGCTCTCGAGGGGGCCGGCCGCCCGCTGTACCGGGCGGGCTGCCTCATCCTGGCGGCGACGCTGCTCTCGCCCTTGGCCCTGCGCCTGGTGATCCTGACGGATCCCGGGATCCCGCAGGATCTCGCGACCCTGCTCGGACTCGACGGGGAATCGGCGATGGACGCCGCTCTGTACGAGATCTGGCTCGCGGCCTGGATGGCCTGTCTCGCCGCAATCCTGCCGTGCCGGCTTCTCCTCACGCGGTACCGGAGCGCCCGCCGCGACAGGCCGGCCGGCGCGTCCCGGTCGAGCCCGGGGGCCTGAGGCCGCCCCGCCGGAATGGGACTCCGCATCGCCACGGACCGCCCCGCCTCACGCCGCGGCGGCAGCCGACGCCGCCCGACTGTTCCGGATCATCGCGAACCCGGCCGCCACGATGATCCCGGCCAGCCCGAGCACGATCGCCAGGACGGTGATCGTGCGGTTCCAGAGCTGATCGAGGCCGAGATCGGTGGTGACGAGGTCCGGACGCTCCGGGTCGGCCATCACCGCGATGCTGTAATCGCCGACATGCAGGCCGGTGAACAGGTAGTTGACCTGCCGGGTCACGGTGGCGGTGGGCGTCCGAAGGCTCACGGTGACGTCGCAGACATGGACGATCACCGTGGTCTTGCACGTGCCCGCGCTCACCTGCGCGTTGGGGACGGCCCGCGCCCGGGCGTGGACCTGCCAATCCGTCAGCAGCGTCGGGGTGGTGTGGACGAGGCACGCCACCAGGAGACCGCCGAGGGCCACGAAGCCGATGAGCGCCCGGAGGGCGCCCCTCCAGCCGTTGCCCTGGGGCGGCAGGCGCAAGGGTTCGGAGCGGTTCGGGGACGCGGTCATGCAGCCTCAGGCAACCTGGCTCTCGTGAGGAACGGGTCGGGCGGCGGTCTCGGCCAGGATCCGCCGGGCCTGCGCGGCGTCGCGATAGCGGCCGATCAGGTCGGCGAAGTCCTGCGGCTTCATCTTGCGCGGCAGGCCGTGCTTGAGCGTGACGATGCGGCGCTTCGGATCGAGCTTGATGCCGCGCCCGCCCGGGATCCGCTGCGGCACGGCGACCTCCGGCGGCAGCAGCAGGCGGGTGACCATCGTGAGCCGGTCCAGCGTCATGTCGAGGTCGGCGATGTCGTCCCAGGCGATGGCCCGGTCGAGGCCCGGCACGTGCAGCCCCTCGGGACGCAGGGCCATGATGACCCGCTCGCCGTCCCGGAGCCGGTAGAGGCCAGGGCCGCCGAGGGCGACGCCGCAGACGAGCGCCACGGCGGCCACGATCCGGGCCTCCTGCGGCGAGAGACCCGGGAGGCCGAACAGGGCCAGCGCCAGCGCCGCGACGCCGAACAGGATGCCCGCCGTCACGAACACGATGGCCTGGGGCCGGCGGTTCTCGTGCAGCACCTTCTCGTCGGCCTCGATCTCCGCGGCGGTCGCCTCCAGATGCGCCCGGAACGCCGCATCCTGAGCCCGCACCGCCGCGAGGAAATCGGCCGTGGCGGCCCGGCACAGCCCGGCCGGATCGGCGAAATAGGCGGCGAGCTGCCCGGGCGCGTCCGAGGGCGGCCGGGCCGCGGCGGCGGCGATCAGGTTCGCGTCGATCGTCAGCCCGAGGGCGGCGACGCGGTCGCGGGTCGTCGGATGGGTGTCGGTCGGGTGCGGCTGCTCGGTCTCCAGATGCGCCCCGGGATCGTCGAGCCCCTGGGCGGCGACCCGGTCGAGCACGGCCGCCACGAGGTCCGCGGGCGCCGAATCGGGGGCCTGCGCGGCGGCATCGAGCGTCTCGGCGATGCGCGGCTGCACGGCGCCGGTGCGCAGGAGCGCCCGCGCCGCGGCCTCGGCCGAGGTGGCGCCCGCGCCCGCCGCGTCGGCGGCGAACTCGCGCGCCCGGCTCCAGTGGCGCACGGCGAGGTGGAAGCGCTCCATCACGAAGACGCCGAGGCGCAGGGACGGGCCGAGCAGGCTGAACGAGCCGTGATGGCCCGCCGCCACCGCGTCGAGGGAGCGCCCGACGCCCGCGTAGATCGGCAGGAAGCGCTGGCTGTAGGCCGTGTCGCCGCCGGCATAATGGGCGAGCTCGTGCGCGAGGATCGTGGCCGTCTCGTCGACCCGCATCAGGGCGAGGTAGGGAAGCGGCAGGTAGAGGATCCGGCCCTCGAGACGCTCACCCCCGGGCTCCAGCTCGGCCGGGCCGGCGCTGACGAAGAACCCGCCGCCGAGGCCGACCACCACCGCGTCGGGCTTGAGCGCCCCCAGCCGGTCGGCGAGCGCCTCGGTCAGCCGCCACAGGCCGGGCGCCTCCGCGGCCGTGACGACGCGCCCGAGGATCGGCAGGGGATCGGGCTCGAAGGCGCTGAGCGCCCGGCGCAGGCCGAGCACCGTGCTGCCCGCGACGACGACCGCGCCGCCGACCACGACCACCGCGAGCCCCAGGAGCTTCAGCGCGCCGGCGCTGAAGCCGGTCTGGACGAGCATGCCCGCCTCGAAGGTCACGGCGGCGACGAAGCCGGCGGTCGCCGCCAGGATCTGGGCCGAGAGCGCGGTCGGGATCACCCGTCGCATCAGCGAGAAGCCGCGCACCAGCGCATCGCGCGACGTCCGCCCGACCTGGCCGAGCAGCGTGCCGGCGAGCAGCACCAGGATCGAGAGCGCGGCCGCGATGGCGCCCCCGACGATCACCACCGGCGGCAGGAGGCGGCGCCATTCCATTACGGTGGTCAGGGTCGCGACCTCGTTCCGCGCCGCCCGGGCCTGGTCCAGGGCGAGCGGGCCGCCGTAGAGCTGGCCGTTGCGCCGGAACTGCATGCTCCAGTCGATGCGCCCGTCCTTGGGCACGCGCGCCTCGAGATCCGCGACGATCCGGTCCAGCTGCCGGCCCTCGGCCGCGAAGGCGGCCCAGTCCTCGGCGCCGCGCTCCCGCTCCCAGAGGCCGAGCATCATGAGGCAGAGCGGCAGCAGCACGGTGGCCGCGACGAGCTTCAGGACGGCGCTGGGACGTGACCGCGCCTGCGGCGGATTCGACGGCTCGGAAATGGTCATCTCCTGACGCGCACAGGATCCGGGGTGATGCGACGCAAGAACGGGAAGATGATCGACGACGGAACGGAGGGCCTGACAGACATTGCAGCGTTTGATTTCAGACCTGCGCCGGTAAAGGTTGGGCACAACTCAATGTGTTCTTCGCAGCGCGACAGGATTTCTACCTTCTCGGATCGGCGCGTCAACAGAATGTTGTCCTGTCCGCCTTCGGCCCCGCGAGGATCCGGATCAGCCGGCCATGCTCCGGACGTACCGGTGGTGGATCCACCCGGCGCGGCAGGGGCCCGCGTAGGGCGCGCGCCGCGGGATCGGCGAGGACACGCCGCACTCCGCGCCGCCGGTCCGGTCGCGCGGGGCATAGACCACGCCCCTCCAGGGCCCGCGGGCCTCGCACAGGCGGACCTTGTCGCCGGTGTGCAGCCGGTCGATCTCCCGGTACGGCGTGCCGCCGGGGCCGCTGCGCACCGAGAGGAAGTTGTCGCCCCGCGGGTCGAGGCCGACGATCTCGCCGACCGCGTCGCAGGCATCCAGCTCGGCCTCGCCGCCGACGGTTACCGGGACGTCCGGGCCCTGCGCCGCCGCGGGGGATGCGAGGGCCAGGAGGGCGAGGAGCGACAGGCTTCGGAACAGGACCATGGACGGGCGATCCCTTGATTGCGGCGCCGGGCAGGCGGTGTCCGAGGCGGATCGAACGGCGCTCACCGCGGCGGCGGGGCCGCGCTCCGGCGGGCATAGAGGCCGGTGAAGCTCACATTGGCGCCGCCGCAGGCGTTGTTGTCCCGGACCACGAGATAGGGGCCGCGCCGCCACAGCCGGATGCGGCAATCGTCCGGATCCCCGGCTGCGTAGGGCAGCGTCTTGTCCTCGCCCATCGTGAAGGCCAGGACGCCGTTCTCGGGCCGCGCCGTGCCGGCGACCGCGCCGATATGGAACGGGCCCTCGCCGCCGCGGCGCGCATCGCTCCGCCCCCAGGAGGCCTCGCCCTTGACCGCGAGGGCGTCCCCCGCCCCCGGCGCGATGGTGAGGTCCGCGTCCTGGCCGATCCAGTGCCCGACGAGGTCCGCGGGCGCGACCGCCGTCTCGGGCAGGGCCGCCAGGGCGCCGGTGGGCAGCCAGCCGGTCGTCAGGACGCCCTTGGCGCTGGTGAAGCCGGCGCAGGTGAAGCCCCCCGCGCTCCGGCTGGTCAGCACCGCGTCGCCGTCGGTGAGGTAGGCGCGTCCCCGGCAGGCCGGGCTTGGGCCCGGGCATCCCTTGTTCGGGTCGTCCTCGACGAAGTAGATGCGCGGCGCGCCCGCCCGCACGGTCGACGCCCGGGCCTCGTCGGCCTTCACGACGTCGGCCCAGTTGCAGCCGGCCCGGGCAGACGGCGCGGCGCCCGCGAGACCGAGGGCCGCCAGGGCCACGATACGGCCGCGCCGAAGAATTGTCGCCGGCATCCTGTCCCCCCTCCTCCCGCCTGTGCGGAGCCCCGATCCGTCGCGCTCACTCGCCGGCATAGCGCCCCTGGCGGATGTAGGCGTTCGGCACGCAGGGGCGCAGGCGCGTGAGATCGGCTTCGGCCGCGGCCCGGGTCGCGTAGCCGCCGACGACCACGACATCGAATCCCTTGCTGAAGCCCACGAACTTGCCGGAGAAATCATTGAACGGCTCCAGCCCGCACCGGGCGACCGCCGCCGAGGCGCGCTGGACCGCCGCGTCCTGCACCTGGGTGTAGTCCGGATTCGCGAACGAGCCGGCCACGATCCAGTACGGCCCCGCCGGCGTCGCGGCCTGCACGGAGGCCGCGAAGACGAGACTGAGCACTCCGATCAGGCGCAGACGCATGGATGCTGCTCGACCCCGGCGTTCGTCTGGGAACCTCTCACGCGACGGCTGGATAGAGCGCCCGGATCGACTTGCCGAGGCCCCATCGTGTGCTTCCCGTTGCGTTTCGACGGGAATGAAGCACCGCGCCGCGAAAGCCGCAACTGCCGAGGGTTCCGGCGGGTGGTCAGGCGAAGACGTCGGCGACGTAGCGGCCGGTCTCCCGCTCGACCGTGTCGGCCCAGGCCTCCGCCTCCTCGGGCGTGACGGCCCGGGCCTCCTGGTAGATGCGCACGCAGGTCGCCCGCACCGCCGGGGCCATCCGCTCGCCGTCGCCGCAGACGAAGACCGTGGCGCCGGCCCGGAACAGGTCGGCGACGTCGGCCCGGTCCCGCCAGACCCGGTGCTGGACGTAGCGCACGTCGCCGTCCGGCGCCTGCGAGAAGGCCGTCCGGACCGAGACGACGCCCTGCGCCTCCCAGGCGGCGAGCTCGTCGCGGTAGAGGTAATCCACGTCCGGGTGGGTCGCCCCGAAGAACAGCAGGGCCGGCCCCACCGGCCGGCCGTTCGCCTTCTGGATCGCCCGCTCCTGCAGGAAGCCGTGGAACGGCGCGATGCCGCTGCCCGCGCAGATCATGACGATCGGCACGGCGGGGTCCTCGGGCGGATGGAAGGCCGCCTGCGAGGGCCGCACCGCCACCGAGAGGCGCGCGCCCGGCTCCAGGCCGGCGAGGTAGGTCGAGGCGACGCCGCGATGCCGGCGCCCGCCGGCGCGCGCGGGGGCGTCGAGCACCGAAAGGGTCAGCGAGCAGCGCGTGGGATCCCGGAGGGGCGAGGACGAGATCGAGTATTGCCGCGTCCGCATCGCCGGAAGCGCCGCCAGGAACGCCCCGAACGCCAATTCGCAGGCCGGGACGCGCTCCAGGAGGTCGAGCAGGCTCACGCGCTTCTCCAGCACCTCGGCCGCGTAGGCCTCCGGCTGCGCCAGCTCTTCCAGCGCTGCGCGGTCGGGCGGGCAGCGGGTCGCCGCGGCGAGCTGGCCGACCTGCGCCCGGGTCGCCGGCTGGCCGAGCTCGACGTAATCGGCCAGGATTTCGGCGGCGGAGACCGGGTAGCCGGCCGGCAGGGCGGTGGCGGTGCCCGCCCCCTTGCGGATGAGGATCCGCGTATCCCCGGCCAGGCCGAAGCGCCGGAGCGCCCGCTCCACATCCGGGTGCGGGTTGCGCGGCAGGACCGCGAGATAGTCGCCGGTCCGGTAGGTCATGCCCGCCGGCAGCGCGATCTCGATGTGCCGCTTGGACGTGCCGAGCGGCGAGGCCGTGTCGACCAGCTCGCGATTCTCCAGGATCCGGGCCGGGTTGAGGTCGGTGAGGTGCAGGGCCGTCTCCCGGCCGGAGCGCAGGATCTCGACGTCGAGGCCGGTCCCGGCCGGCTCGGCCGCCTCCCGATCGCCCCCTCGGCCGCCCGTTTGCCCCAGCGCCCGGCCGAGATCGGCCCAGAGCCCGGCATACCAGGCGTCGAAGCCGCCGAAGAAATCGCCGCCGGCATCCGTCTCGCCGCGCTCTCGGACGCGCTGCGCGCCGGCCTTGGCGAGGGCCGCGTCGGTGCGCTTGGGGATCGCCTGGTAGGTGCGCGCCCATTGCCGGTTGCCGCAGCCGAACACGGTGAAGCGCACGCCCGCGAGGGCCTCGGGTCCGAGCCCCTCGACCCAGGCCAGGAACCGCCTGGCATTGTCGGGGGGATGCCCCTCGTAGGACGCGGTGACGACGATGACGGCGCACTCCTTCGGCAGCCGCTCGACGTAGTCGTCCATCGGCGCGGCCGTGGCGGCGTAGCCCTGCCCCGCGGCCTCGCCCGCGATGCGCTCGGCGAAGGCCTGGCAGGAGCCGGTGTTGCTGCCGTAGAGCACGAGCAGCGGCGTGGTCGCCTCCCGCGCAGGCGCGCCGGTGCGGCCGGCCGTCATCGGCCGCTGCGGTGCCGTCGGGACGGCGCTGCGCGGCCGTGCGGCCCCGCGCCGGCGGGCATGGATGCGGAAGCCGTGCGGCTTCAGCGTCAGGGTCTCGGCGATCTCCAGCGTGTAGCCCGGATCCGCCTCCGTCAGTTCGAAGCGCCGCAGGATCAGGGCGAGCACCAGATGCGCCTCCTGGAGCGCGAAGCCGCGGCCGATGCAGGCGCGCATGCCGTTGCCGAAGGGCTTCCAGGCGTTGGGCGGCAGCCTCTCGGCGGCCTCGGGGGCGAAGCGCTCGGGCCGGAACGCCTCCGGGTCGTCCCAGACCGCCGGGTCGCGGTGCAGGATCGGCGCGAGGATCAGCAGCGTGTCGGCGGGCGTCACCGGGTAGCGGCCGCCGATCACCGTGGGCGCCTTCGGGGCGACCGCGAAGGCCGGGGCGGTCGGCCACAGCCGCAGCGTCTCCTGCAGGATCTGCTCGACGTAGCGCATCCGGGGCAGGTCCTCGACCCGGGGCAGACCGTCGCCCAGCACCGCGTCGACCTGGTCCCGCGCCCTCTGCAGCACGTCCGGATTGCGCAGCAGCAGGTAGAGCGCGAACGAGAGCAGGCCGCTCGTCGTCTCGTGACCCGCGATCAGGAAGGTCACCATCTGGTAGCGGATGTTCTCGTCCGAGAGGCGCTCGCCGGTCTCGGGGTCGCGCCCCTCCAGCATCAGGTTGAGCAGGTCGTGGCGGGTGGCCGCCTCCGGGTCGCGCCGGCGCTCGGCGATCAGCGTGTCGGCGACCTGGTGCATCAGGGCGATGTCGGCCTCGTAGCGCCGCTTGGTGCGCAGCAGCAGGTTCGTGGCCACCTCCGGGCGCCGGGCGCGGGCGCCCGCCTCCTCCAGCGCGCCGACCATGGCGGCCACGAAGGGGTGCATCTCGTTCTGGTAGAAGCTGTTGAAGCGGTAATCGAACGCGCAGAGCGCGATCGTGTCGAGGGTGAGCCGGGTCATGGAGTCGGCGACGTCGATGGTCGCCTCGGGCCCGAACCGCTCCCAGCGCAGCAGCATCTGGTCGGCGATGTCCTCCATCCGGTCGAACATCGCGCGGATGCCCAGCGGCCCGAAGGCCGGCATCAGCAGCCGGTGGGCCTTGCCCCAGTTGGGCTCGTCGTTGCGGGCGGTGAACAGCCCGTCCCCGCCGAGGTCGCGGAGCATCTCCAGCGGCCGGTGCAGCTTCTTCTCGAACCGGCCCTCGTCGCAGAGCTCGTTCACGAGCGCCTGCGCGCTCACCACGGTGAGGCTCCGGCCGCCGAGCGACAGGCGGTAGATCGGCCCATGCGCCCGGGCGAGGCGCATCAGGCTCTGCACGGGGGCGTTCGGGTCGATCTCCGGCAGGTTGCCGACGATCGGCAGGGGACGGGGCTGCGGGATGGGGGCGGTCGGTGCCATGGGACAGATCCTTGGCTTCGTCCGGGGTGTGGGTCGTGGCGTGTCCGGGCGCCGGCGATGCCCGGCGCTCAGCGGGATTCCGGCGCGGGGACGCAGGTCGCGAGGCTGAGCTTGGTCAGGAAGCGGGACATCTGTTCGGCCCTGTCTCTGGAGCGGGGGTGGCGGGAGCGCGCACGGAATTGTGGGTCGGGTGCAGCAGGCTCGCGATCACCGTCTCGGTCATGCGGGCCCGGGCCTCGGCGAGGTCGATCTCCGGGGCGAGCCGGTTCAGCAGGGTCGGAAAGGCCGGCGGCTGGCTCACCGCGTTGTTGACGAGGGCGAAGAACAGCGCCGGATGGCTGCTGCGGACGATCCCGGCCGCGATGCCGGCGGCGAACAGCGCGCGCGTGGTCTCGTAGGCCGGCCGGAGGAGGCGCTCGGTCAGCAGGGCGGCACGCTCGGGCGTTTCCGATCCGTGCCGGCTGACGAAGTCGCGCACGTCGGGATGGGCGGCGTAGAAGGCGGCGACGCGGCCGATCACGGCCCGGAGCCTGTCGTAGAGCGGCTGCCCGGGATCCGCGGCCAGGGCGGCGACCTCCGCCATGGTCGGCTGCGCCGCCGCCACGATGGCGTCGAGGCAGGCCTCCCAGAGCTCGGCCTTGCTGCCGAAATGCACCCGCACGAGGTTCGGGCTCACATCCGCGGCTAGCGTGATGCTGCGGATATCCGCCCCGTCGAACCCGTGAGCCGCGAAGGCGTAGGTCGCGGCCCGCAGCAGCCCCTGCCGGCCATCCGGCCGGTCCCGGGTCGGTCGTCCGCGCGGGCGCTTCCTCACGCAGCCGGCGGGCTCGTCGATGCGCGCCATCGATCCCCCGTTAAATGTACGCCGGTACACTTAATTAGGGCATGCGCGCCCGCAAGGGCCCCGGCTCAGGCCCGTCATCCGCTCGGGCCCGGGGTCACGCCCCCGCCGAGCGCCGGGCCGCCGCGACCACCTGCTCGGGGGTCGGCGGGTTCGCCGGATGGTAGCTCAGGCACAGGGGCGTGGTGAGCTTGGCCGGCCGGCCCGAGCCCTCGGTGGCGAAGTAGAACTCGCCCGCGCCCAGCCGGCCGATATCGGAGGCCGCGCCGCCATGGGCCGCCATGATCTCCTGGGCGGCCGCGATCGTCGCCGGGGCGCTCTGGCGGCCGAAGAACTGGGTCGTGCAGTTCGAGACGATCTGGTTGTGCAGGCCCTTGGGCACTTGCGTCGCCACCACGAGCCCGAGCCCGTATTTGCGCCCCTGCGCCACCAGCTTGATGCCGCTGCCGAGGCTGGGGCTCGCCCGCTGGGCCGGCAGGAAGGTCTGGGCCTCGTCGACCACGTAGAGCATGCCGCGCGGGCTCGGATTCCGCTTGATCCAGCCGAACAGCGTCATCTGCAGACGGTTCACGAAATCCTCGCGCGCCGCCTCCGAGCCGAGGCCCGACAGGTTGATCACCGAGACCCGGGTGCGGGCCGGATCGGCCCCGAAGAACAGCAGCTTGGGGTCGAGCACCGCGCCCCTCACCCTGAGCAGCGGGTTGGTCGCCACCGCGGCCCGGAGCTCGTCGGCCATCTTGGCCGCGTGCTTGACGGCCTCGCCGATGTCGCTCACCCCGTCGGGCAGGTCGGCCAGCAGGGTGATGAAGTCGCCCAGACTGCCGCCGCCGCGCTCGGCGAAGACCCGCAGGGCGTCGGCCAGCACGCCCCGCTGCAGGCCCTTCCTGGCGCCGGCCAGCGGGCCGAGCGTCTCGGCGGCCATCTCGACCGCCTGCTGGCGCTCGTCCGGATCCGCGCCGATGCCGGAGAAATCCGGCAGGACCGACAGGAACAGCGGGTTGCCGGCATTCACCCCGGGAGTCCAGACCACGACCTCGACCCGCTCGGCATAGGCCGCCGCCTGGGCGGCATCCGAGTCGGTGAAGGCGGCGGGCCGCTCGGGCCAGGAATCGCCGAGCCGCGACAGGTCGTTGTTGGGGTCGATCACGATGGCCGGGATGCCGGCGAGCGCCGCCTCCTCCACGAGCCGGCGCAGCAGCACGGTCTTGCCGGAGCCCGAGCCCGCGATGATCGCCGTGTGCCGCGGCAGCAGCCGGATCGGCAGGCTCACCGGCTGGGCGTCGGCGTTGATCCGGCGCCCGACCGGGATCGCCTCCGGGGCGGATGGCGTCCGGCTGGATGAAAGGCCCTCAGCGGCGACGGGGAGCCTCCCTCCCCCCTCTGCGGGGGAGGGAGGCTCCTGCGTCAGCAGGGGTCGGGAGAGGGGAGCGACGCTGGTAGAGACGTCGCGACGGGAGTGAAACCCGCCGTCGTCGCGCTGCCCCTCTCCCGACCCCCTTCGGGGGCCACCCTCCCCCGCAGAGGGGGGAGGGAGAGGCAGTGTCGCGTCCGACATACGCGATGGGACCTCAAACTCGTGTCGGCCGTCGATCTTCTGCGCGGGCTCGGCGAGGCCGGCCTGGTGGAACAGGGCGGTGGCGCGCACGGGCTTCTGAGCCCGCAGCCAGGCCTCGAACCGGTCGCGGCGGTCCTCCGCGTCGGCCTTGGCCTTGAGGTCGCGCAGGGCCACGAAGGTGCGCAGATCCGCCTCGTCCGGGTCGATCAGGAGGCCGCCGGCGGCCTTGAAGGTGTCGACCAGGTGCCGGGTCTTGTCGCCCCCGGGCACCGGGCCCCGCCGGACGATCAGCAACTCCCGGTCGGGGATGCGGGTCGAGATGCCCGACGCCGTCAGCGCCGCCCGCAGGCGGGCCTGGAACGCGATGGCGTTCTGGTGCTGGAGCGCCCGGTAGCAGACATGCCGCTCCCGGTCGTTCTCGTCCCGGTGGATGAAGGTCAGGCGCCCGTGAAGCGGCGGAATCCGCTGCTCTGGCTCGCCCTTGCTGGCCACATCCAGGGCATCCTCCGGGTCGTCCTCCAGAGCGTAGAGGTCGAAGGCGGCACGCAACAGGTCGCCGAGGCCGCCCTCGTCGTCGAGCAGCCCGTCGATCCCGGCGTGTTTGCGGGCCGCGTCGAGGTCGAATTCGTTCCCGATCTGCTGATCAACCTGACCTTCCACCGCATGAACGAGGTCGTGGCAGACCTCCACGGTCCCCCGGGCCAGGCAGGCGCGGCGGACGGCGTCGCAGCGCATCAGCAGGGTGCGCGGCATCATCCCGGCCTCGGCGGCGGCGGCGATCGCCGCGGGGCTGAACGGCCATTCCGGATGCGGCGGCACGAAGCCGGCGGCCCGATAGGCCGGGGCCAGACGGCCGCGGATCAGCGCGGCGGCCGCGACCTTGTCGTTCATCCCCTGGAGCGCGATCGGCGGCTTGAGGCGGTGGCGGAAGGATTTGAGCCCACGTTCCTCCAGGCGCGACCAAGAGTCCGGCAGGCAGCTGATCAGGGTCATGCCGCGGCCGCCAACCTCGTGTAATTCGAGGATGCCCGCGGCCAAGACTTCGGTGAGGCTCACGGTGGCGTCCAGGTCGTCCGTGGCGGCGAGGCGGCTGGCGTCGATGACGCCGTCGATCTGGTCCAGGGCGACCAGCGTCGGGCCGCCGAGCCCCATGATCCAGGCCATGCCGCGCACGAGATCGACCGGAGCCGGCGGCGGCGTCTTGAAGCCGAGGGCTGCCCGCTCGGCCGGGTCGGCGTCGTAGCCCTGCAGCCAGGCATGGGCGAGGCCGATGGTACCGAGATCCTGGGCGCGCAGCAGGCAGAGCGCCCGGAACACGTCCTGATGCTGCAAGGCGCGTGCGGCATCGACCTTCATCAGCGCCATGACCAGCAGGTCGACGATCCGGCGGGTATCCATGTTGGGCGTGTTGAACGCCGCCTCAACCTGCGCCTCGACCTTGAACCGGCGGGCGACCCCGGCCAGGACCGCGTCGGATTGCCGGCGCCCGTCCGGCATGGTCTGCAGCAGGGCGGTGAGGTAGCTGAGCGCCCCGCTGCGCCAGAAATCCGTGAGCCCGAGCACGTCGAGCAGCACGAACCAGCCGCCCGAATTCCAGACCGCGTGCCGGAATTGGCCGACGAGATGGGTTTTGCCGATGCCGGCTTGGCCGACGAGCACGCGGGCGGGTGCCCGCTGACCGGCCGTCCGGGCTTCGTCATGCATCTGGCCGACAAGCAGCGGCACCAAAGCCTCGTTCGGGCCGCCGGTGGGCTCGGCTTCGGTCCAGACGCTGTCGAGGGTTCGCACCCAGTCGAAATCGACCCGGCGCAGGGCGTCGAGGGCGTCGGTCATGCCTGGATCCAGAGGAGGTGGAAGGGTTCGCCGGCCGGGCTGTAGGCGGCCTCGCGGTCGGCCGCCGTCAGCGCCTTCGGGTCGCTGAGCTGGCTCAGCCGGGCGGTCTTGTCGCCCTTGAGGATGCGGGCGAGGCCGGCATCGACCGTGGCGCGGTCGAACTCGGCGAGCTGCGCCCGCACGTCGCTGAGCCGGACGGTCCGGGCGCGGGCACCGCCGGTGAGGGCCAGATAGGCCTCCTCGATCCGGGCGCGCAGGGCGGCGGCGCCGGGTTTTTTCTTCGCGGACGGCCGGGCGGTTTTTTCGCCGGCAGCCTTCTTGGCGGGGGCTTTTTTGGCCGACGCTTTCTTCGGAGCCGTCTCGGGCGGCTCAGCCGGCTCGGGCGGGGCGCCGATGAAGTCGGCGAGCGTCCGCCCGCTCTGCCCGAGATGGCCGCCGAGCCGGGCCAGCCAGTCCTGCATCACCCGGAAGGCCGGCGGCAGCGCGGCGTCGAGATGGTCCCCGGCCCAGTGCCAGCCCCGGTCGGTCACGGAGAGGACGAAGGAGCGCCCGCTCTTCTCGACGGCGATCAGCCCGGCGGCGGCCAGCGCCTCGCGGTCGGCCTTCTTGACCGCCGGCACCACCTCCCCCTGCGGCGCCCGGCCGTGCCGGGCCAGCAGGCACCACAGGATCAGGGTCTGGGCAGGTGTCGGCGCACTCATCGGATCATCGCTCCCTCGGACGTTCGGCGCAGGCGCACCACGTCGCGGATCTTCTCCACCGCGCGCTGCAGGTCGGTCTCGACCTGCGCGTTGGTGATGCGCAGCACGAGGTAGCCGGCCGCCAGCAGCTCGTAGTCGCGGTGGCGGTCGGCACTGAATGTCGGGTCCAGGCGGTGCTCGGGGCCGTCGAGCTCGACCACGACGCGGCCCGCCGCCCAGAGCAGGTCGACCCGCGGCCGCGTGCCGAACCGGGGCAGCGCCACCGTCGCGTTGCCGGAGAACAGGGGGCCGAGCTCCGCATCCGCCCGCAGGGCCGCCTCGACGCGCTTCTCGACCGCGCTCGCCGGATGGGCGCGCGAGGGCGGGGCGAGGAACCGGGCCTCC
This sequence comes from Methylobacterium sp. GXF4, assembly GCF_000272495.1. NCBI lineage: Bacteria > Pseudomonadati > Pseudomonadota > Alphaproteobacteria > Hyphomicrobiales > Methylobacteriaceae > Methylobacterium > Methylobacterium sp. GXF4. The sequence goes on from NZ_AKFK01000089.1 coordinate 14,973, forward strand.
ACGGGAGCCGGGGGCCGCTGGACCGCGTGGGCGCCGTAGAGCACGCGGTCGTAGGGCGGCACCGGCGGCGGCGCGCTCGGGAACAGGGCGGCGACGGCGGTGCCGTAGCGGCGGCACCATTCGAGCACCTCGATGACCGGGGCAGCGCGCTCCGGGGCGGCCGGATCGAGCTCGGCCACCAGCACGAGGCCCGAAGGCGCCACCGCCCGCATCAGCTGCGCGAGTTCCAGGCTCCGGGCCGCCCGGCGGAACCGGGGCGGGCGCCCCGCGGCGGCGTGCTTGGCCGCGGCCTTGAGCCAGGGGCCGTGCGGCTCGGGGGCGGTCGGGGCGTGCTGCGGATTTTGCCAGTCCGGCCAGCGCGCCAGGGCGAGATCCGCGAGGTCGTCGAGCAGCCCGTCGAGGATCGCGGCGGCGCTGCGGCGCCCGGCGATACGCAGCACCAGCAGGCTGTGCGCGGCCTCGGAGGCGTCGAGATACGGTCCGATTCCGTCGAGACCGATGCCGACGAGGACCAGCCGCTCCCCGGCGCCGAGCCCGAGGATCCGGCCGGACAGGTCCGCGACTGGCAGCATCGGCAACGGCGACACACCCGGTAGACCCGGCGCAGGCTCGTCGGCGAGGGGCATCAGGGCCGTGGCATCCGCACGTTCGCTCCTGCGATCCGGACAGCGGGATTTCTGACCACATCCCGCCGGGGACCAGCAAGCCCCTCGGGGGCTCTTAGGTTGTCGCACCGGGGACGGATGTTCGGGTGTTTCACCGCCGGATTCGCGCGCCCCTGTCATTCCGGCACCCTGCGGGCCGAGGCCGGATCCCCCACCCGCTCCCGCATCCTGAGGTGGCGGCGTGGGCGGGGGATCCGTCGCTACCCGTCGGCCTCGCCCGCATGCCCTTTGGCTGCGCTCCTCAGTGCAGCGTGTCGTCCATGCAGGCTTCGTCCGCGACGTCGCGCGCCAGGGCGCGGCCGATATGCTCCACCAGCGGGCGCAGGGCGGCGAGCAGGCTCGGATCGCCGATCTCCTCGGCGGCGCGCCACAGCTCGATCGCGTGGTGGCCCAGGCGCACGATCGCCGGCTCCTCGCCCTCGCTCTGGCAGGCCCGGTTCAGGATATCGGATACGCTCATGCGTGCAGCCTCCGCTCGGCCGGCACAGGCAGCCGGACCGCCGGCGCCCGCGGGGCGTGCAGGGACGTCTCGTGCAAGGGCGAGGCCTGGAGGCCGAAGAACGCGCGGGAGGACGCCACCGTGTCGGGCATCAGCCGGGCGTAGACCGCCAGGATCGCGTGGCCGTTGTAGCGGGTCGGCAGCCCCAGCGGCTCGACGTCCCAGCCGCAGGACATCAGCCGGTTGACCAGGATCGGGTGCGTCTGCGCCAGCAATCCGTCGAGGCCGCGCGCCCGCGCCACCTCGGCCGCGGCGGTGAAGATCCCGGCGGTGGCCGGGTCGATCAGGCCGGTGCGCCCCTCGCGCCGGGCCGGCAGCGTGCCGCAGCGGGTCCACTCGTAGACGGTGGCGCCCCGCGGCGCCGGCCCGCGCTGCGCCAGGTGCGGATAGACCTCCGTCAGCAGGTGCGGCCGGGTCGTCGGCAGGAGCCGCGTATAGGCGGTGATCTCGCCGCCTTCGAGATAGGCCAGGTGGATGCAGCCGGGGCCGTCGAACTGGTCGATCTCGCGGCCGTCGGGCCGGCGGCACGCCTCCCAGTTGAGCCGTTCCACGAAGAGCGCGTGCCGGAACCGATAGATCTTCTCCAGCAACGCCCCTTGCTGGGAAATATTGTCGTCGTCGATAACCACAACCATGGATCATTCCCCCTGTCGGGGGAGTGATGCCGGGCCGCCAGTCCGAATGAGCCTCGTAAAATTACGAGGTCGGCAGCCGCCGCGCGGCTACGCTATGATGCCCTGCCGCATGGCTTCCGCGACGCACTGGACACGGTTCACCGCATCGAGCTTGCGCGCGGCGTTCTTGAGGTGGAACTCGACGGTCCGCTGCGACGTGCTGAGGATCTCGGAGGCCTCCCAGCTGGTCTTGCCGGCCGCGGTCCAGCGCAGGCACTCGATCTCCCGCGCGGTGAGCCGGGGCGCCTTGCGCAGCGGCGTCCGGCCGCCCTCACGGATCAGGGTCTCGGCCCGCTGGTAGGCGTAGATCGAGACCAGATGCAGCGCGGCCTTGGCCTCCTCGGACAGGTCGAGCCGGCGCGCCCCGAAGCTGACGCCGCCGCCCGGCCCGGCCAGGTGGTGGATCGGGACGCAGAACCCCTCCGACAGCCCGAATTCGGTCGCCTCGCCCATGACCCGGGCGGCCGCGACCTCGTCGGACCGATAGGGCGCCTCGCTCCAGAGGAACGGCTCGGTGGTGCGCTTGACGTGGTTCGCCACCGGGTCGATCCGCAGGTAATCGCGCTCGAAATAGCGCTTCCGCCAGCCTTCCGGCCAGGCCGGCACGAGCGCGCAGCCCTGCGTGGAGATCTCGTGCTCCGCCGGCAGGTTGGTGATGATGAAGGCGTCGTATCCGAAATACGCGCCCGCCGCTCTCATCTCACGAAGGATGTCGGGAATCTTCGACGCCAGCTTGAGACGGCTGACGATATCAAAAGCCTTCTGGCTGTCCTGGCTCACCGAAAGTCCGAATGCTTGTATTTCTGAAATCTTCCCGACCTGTAGTTGCAAAAAATGCAGTCCACACGGAACAAACCTATACATGAGGTTGCCGGGCCGGCCAAGCGCAGAGCAGGGCTTTCCACGGTCCGTCCGGTTCCGACACACGGCGCGCCCCGTCCGGGGCCCGCCTCTCACCCCGCATTCCGGTCGACCCGCCGCACTGGCCGGCTGACGAACCGGGAGCCGGCGAGCAGGAATCGCCAGGGCGTCTCGGCGCCGCGGGTGATCCCGATGCGCCGATCCGCCGCGACCGTGACGGGCTGCGTCCGGGGCGCGAACCGGAACGGCGCCTGTGCCACCGGCAGGCCGTCCATCGCCCCGGTGATGCCGAGCGCCTGGCACAGGCGGCCCGGCCCGGCGCAGAGCAGCCGCGGATCGTCGGTGCCCCGGCGCTCCGCCATGGCGGCCAGGCCGGCATTCGGCTCGATCGCCCGCAGCAGCACGGCGCTGCCGGGCTCGCAGACCAGGTTCAGGCACCAGTGCAGCCCGTAGGACCGGTAGACGTAGACGTGCCCCGGCGGCCCGAACATGCTGGCATTGCGCTTCGTCGGGCCGGCGAAGCTGTGGGAGGCCGGGTCGGTCCGGTCGTAGGCCTCGGTCTCGACGATGACGCCCCCCGCCTCGCCGACCCAGAGCCCCGCCCCGATCAGGTCCGCGGCCACCGCGGCGGCGCTCCGGGCGAAGAACGGGTCGGGCATCGGGTCTGTCCGGGTGTCGTGCGGCGGGTGTCATCCAGCCTGGGCAACGCCCGGCGGGCGGTTCGGGTGACGGCTTTTACACGCGCGGCTGCCGCCCCGGACCCGGCGCCGAATCGGCGGGCAGGCGGGGCGATCCGCCGACGGGACCCGGCATACGGCACGGCTCCATTCCGTCTCTTCGAAGGCTTCACGCCGGAGGCCGAGGCCGGTCCCGGCCCGAAACTCGCCGGCAAGTAGAAATACAACGGAGGCCGCGGGTGCGGTTTGCTGGTAGGACAGGCCGGCCAGACCGGGCCCGCTGGCGATCTCGTCGGACCTCCAGCATGACGCGCACCTCGTCGATCGCGACGCTCCGAACCTCCGCCGGAGGCTCGCAGGCCGCCCCGATCCCGCTGCGCGCCCGGATCCGGCCCGGCCTGACCCTGCGCCGCCTCCGGCTCTGGAGCGGGCTGGTCCTGTTCGCCTACATCCTGACCCACCTGACCAACCACGCGCTCGGCAACGTCTCCCTCGACGCCATGGAGGACGGCCTCGGCGTCGCCTCCGCGCTCTGGCTCAACCCGCTGGGCCTGGCCCTGCTCTATGGCGCGCTGGTGATCCACCTGCTGCTCGGGCTCCAGGCGCTCTACGCCGCCCGCTACTTCCGCTGGCGTCCCGGCGAGGTCGTGCAGATGGTCTCCGGGTTGCTGATCCCGCCGCTGCTGGTCAGCCACGTCGTGGGCACCCGGATCGCCTTCGCCACCGAGGGGCTCGAGAAGGGCTACGCGCAGGAACTCTACGCCTTCTGGGTCGCGGCGCCGCATCAGGGCGCGATGCAGGCGGCGATGCTGGTCATCGCCTGGATCCACGGCTGCTCCGGACTGTATTTCTGGCTGCGGCTGAAGCCCGCCTTCGGGCGCGCCGCGCCCTGGCTCCTGGCGGTCGCGGTGCTGGTGCCGGTCCTGGCGCTGCTCGGCTTCGTGCAGGGCGGCCGGGCGATCCTCGCCCTGGCGCAGGACCCGGCCTGGCGCGTCGCGGCGCTCAAGCCGGTCCATGTCGGGTTGCCCGACCAGGTGGCGCGGCTCGGCACGATCCGGGACGGGATGCTGCTGACCTATGCCGGCCTGGTCGCCGCGGTGATCGCCGCCCGCGGCGTCCGGACCCTCGCGGAGGTCAAGCGCGGGACGATCCGGCTCAGCTATCCCGACGGAAAGGTGGTCCGGGTGCCCCGCGGCACCAGCGTGCTGGAGGCGAGCCGGCGCAACCGGATCCCCCATGCCAGCGTCTGCGGCGGCCGCGGCCGGTGCTCGACCTGCCGGATCCGCGTGCTCGACGGCAGCGCCGACACGCCCCCCGCCGGCCGGGCCGAGCGCGCCGTGCTGGAGCGGATCGCCGCCGGGCCCGGGGTGCGCCTCGCCTGCCAGTTCCGGCCCGAGGCCGACCTCGCCGTGGTGCCGCTGTTCCCGCTGCCGCCGCGGGTGCAGCAGGCGGACCTGCTCGACCGGGCGCAATCCGGCGAGGAGCGCTTCATCGTGGCGATGTTCGTCGACCTGCGCGGCTCGACCCGGCTCGCCGAGGAGCGCCTGCCCTACGACACGGTGTTCATCATCAACCGGTTCCTCGGGGCGGTCGGTGACGCGGTGCGGGACGCCGGCGGCTCGACCAACCAGTTCCTCGGCGACGGGCTGCTGGCCCTGTTCGGCCTCGAGACCGACCCCGAGCCGGCGGCCCGCGACGCGCTCCGGGCGGTCGAGCTGATCGCCGAGCACGTCGCCACCCTGAACGAGCTTCTGGCCGCCGACCTGGAGCACACCCTCCGGTACGGGATCGGCGTCCATGCCGGCCTGGCGATCGTCGGCGAGATGGGCGACGCCACCGATGCGCGCTTCACCGCGCTCGGCGACACCGTCAACGTCGCCTCGCGCCTGCAGGGCCTGACCAAGGTCCTTGGCTGCGTCGCCGTGATCTCGGAGGCGGTCTATCGCGCGGCCAAGACCGCGCCGACGGCGATCCGGGAGATCCCGGTCGAGGGCCGGTCCGAGCCGGTCCGGGTGAGCACGCTCGGGGTGCTCTGCCCCGCCGCGCCGTGATGGATACGGTTTTCCCGGGGACACCGGCTGCACACACGGACGGAAGCAGGGTCGGATGGCCCGCCCCGCCCCCGCCGGAGTCAGAACCTCCGCGCCTCCCTTCCCCGGGCCAGATGCGGGGACAGGGCCAGCATGAGCGGCACCACGGCGAGCGCCGTCCCGGCGGCCGCCACGGCGGCCCAGCGGGGGCCGGCCGCATCCCCGAGCCGGCCGTAGAGCAGCGGCGCCGCGAGCGCGCTGCCCCCGAGCGTGCAGGTGTAGAACACCGCGAACGCCCGCTCGACCCGGCCGCCCGGGGCCAGTTCCGGCACCGTGCCGTACAGGACCGACGAGGTGCCGTTCAGCATCACGCCCAGCAGCGGCAGCAGGATCAGCGCCGGGGCGAGCGGCAGGGCGATCACCGCCAGGATCGCGGCCGCGGTCCCGGTCTCGGTGAGCAGCACGGTCCGGGTGACGCCGAGGCGCTCCCCGAGCCGGCCGCACACGGCCTTGCCGAGCGCCCCGCCGATGAACACCAGCGAGAGCGCGAGCCCCACGGTGGTCAGGGCCGCGCCCTTCTCCTGCAGCAGGAACGGCAGGTAGAGCAGGAAGGCCGGGCGGGCGGCGTTGTCGAGGGTGCCGATCGCGACGAGGAGGCCGAAGCCGGGCCGGGCGCCGGCTCCGTCACCGGTGCCGATTGCGGCCTTCGCCCGCTCCGTGTGTGACCTGGACTCACGCGGCAGCCAGCGGCCGACGCCGAGCGCGACCGCGACGCCCAGCCCGGCGATCACCCAGAGCGCCGTGCGCCAGCCCGACAGGGTCAGCAGGAAGCCGACCAGCGGCGGCACGGCCGCCTTCCCGAGATCGCCGGCGAAATTGTAGGTGCCGAGCGGACCGCGCGCCGCGGCCCCGTAGGCCCGGGCAATCACCGTGGAGGCCAGCGGGTGCTGGGTGCTGCTGCCGGCACCCCCGAGCAGCAGGCCGACGCAGAGGCCGATCAGGCCGCCCGATGCCCCGGCCAGCGCGTAGCCGCCCGCGCTGAGCAGCGTGCCGAGCACCAGCACCGTGCGGGCGCCGAATGCCTGGGCGAGCCGGCTCGCCGGCATCTGCAGGGCCGCGAGCGCGCCGTTATAGAGCGAGCGCAGCAGCGCCAGCGCGACGTAGTCGAGGCCGAACTCCGCCTGCCAGACCGGCAGCAGCACGTAGATCAGGTCGGTGTAGCCGTCGTGCAGCGCGTGGTTGATCCCGGCGATCACCAGGGTGCGCTTGTCCTCGATGCGCTTGGCCGCCCGGTCCGGGGCGTCGTCGAGCGAGGCGGTGAAGTCCGAGGCGCGGGCCATCCTGGGATCCTTGTGCGTCCCCCACAGGATGCGGATCTCGCGCCCGGCTGACAAACGCCTTATGCTGACGCTCGCGTGAGGAAACCTGACAGCGATGCACCGCCGCCTGCCGCCGCTCAACGCGCTGAAGGCCTTTGAGGCGGCGGCCCGGCACGCCAGCTTCACCCGGGCCGCCGAGGAGCTGCGCGTGACCCACGGGGCGGTGAGCCGGCACGTCCAGATGCTCGAAGGCTGGCTCGGCGTGCCGCTGTTCGAGCGCCACAACCGGCGGGTGGTGCTCACCGAGGCCGGGCGCAGCTACGCCGCCGAGATCGGCGCCGCCCTCGACCGGGTCGCCCTGGCGACCGCCCGCCAGGTCGAGCGCGGCCGGCCGCGCCTGCTGCACGTCAACGCGCTCGCGACCTTCACCCTGCGCTGGCTGATCCCGCGGCTGTCCGGCTTCCAGGTCGCCCATCCCGCCATCGAGGTCCGGCTGACCACCTCCAACGTGCCGCTGGCGAACCTCGCCGACCCGTTCGACGTGGCGATCCGGGGCGGGCCGCAAACACGCCCCGGCCATGTCCCGCAGTCGTTCCTCACCGAGCGGCGCATCCCGGTCTGCAGCCCGGCCCTGCTGCAGCGCCTGCCCCTGCAGGAGCCGGAGCAGTTGCGTCACCACACCCTGCTGCACGCGGCGACGCTCCCGGAGGTCTGGCCGCACTGGCTGCGCGCCGCCGGGGTGCCGGACCTGGTCCCCCAGGCCTCGGTGACCCTGGAGCATTTCTACCTGACCCTGCAGGCCGCCCTCGACGGTCTCGGCGTGGCCATGGGTCCGGAGCGCCTGATCGCCGACGACCTGGCGGCCGGCCGCCTGACCCGCCCCTTCGCGGGCCCGTCCCTGCCGGCGCGGAGCTATTACACCTACGTCCCGGAGGCCCGGGCCGAGGACCCGACCGTGCGCGCCTTCTGCGCCTGGCTCACCGAGGCGGCGCACGAAGCCTGACGCGCCGGGGATGGCGTCGGGGGTCGGACTGGCGCAAGGATGGTTGTCGGGCAAGGATGCTTGTCAGGAACGCGTTCGACGGCGGGGTCCAGCGCCGACCGGTGAGCGCCGCGGCCGAAGGTGAGCTCATGGCGCGCAAGCGTCTCCGTCCCACGACCGTCTACCTGTCCGAGGCCGTGGCGCGGCTCGGGCTTTCCCCGGATTCCATCGATCTGGAGACCCTGCGCGCCGATCTCGAACTGCCGGAATTCGGTGCCGAGGTCGACGACGAGCGGGTCGCCGACGTTTTGCGCGCCCGCCAGAAGGCCCGGACCTTCGCGGAGACCGGCGTCCCGGCGGTCCGACAGGCGATCCCCGCGCTCAGAGCCGCCATCCTGCGGGACCGCCGGGTGATCTGGACCATCCGGACCGAGATCCCGCTCCTCGACAATGGCCGCCTGGACCTGCGGATCGACAGCGCCCCGGACCCGGCGGCGGCCGAGATCCTGGCCCGCATGGCGGCCCGGAACGATCCGGCGCACCGCCTCGAGACCCTGCAGGCGGCGGTGGCGGAACGCGCCGGCGAGGTCACCCGGACCCTGAGCAAGCCGGTCGAGCGCCTGCGGGCACAGATCATCCAGGATCTGCGCGAGGTCGGAGCCGACGCGGCCGCCTATATCGCCCATCTGGACCGTTCGCTGCGTTCCCGGGTGTTCACCTACGGGCCGAAGCTGGCGCGCTCCCTGAACGACACCCTCACCCCCGTCCGCCGCCACGCCAAGGCGGTGGCGAGCGAGGGCTCGCGCCTGCGCCGCCTGCGCGATCAGGTCGGCTTCGGCGCCTATATCGAGCGCTTCGCCGCCGCCCGCCGGCTGAACCGCCGGATCCTGTTCCACATGGGACCGACCAATTCCGGCAAGACCTACGCGGCCCTGCAGATGCTGACGGCGGCCGCCAACGGCACCTATCTGGCGCCCCTGCGGCTGCTCGCCCTGGAGAATTACGAGACCCTGCGCGAGCGCGGGCTCCGGGCCGGGATGGTCACCGGCGAGGAGGTCCTGGGCGAGCCGGAGCCGACCCACACCGCCCGCACCATCGAGACCGCCGACCTGACCCGCCCGATCGACGTGGCGGTGATCGACGAGATCCAGATGCTGTCGGATCCCGATCGCGGCTGGGCCTGGACCAACGCCCTGTTCGGCGTGCCCGCCCGGACCGTGGTCGTGTGCGGCTCCGACGACGCCCTGTCCTACGTCCGCCGCGCCGCCGAGGCCGCCGGTGAGTCGCTGGAAGTGATCCCGTTCACCCGCAAGTCGCCGCTGCTGCTGCTCGACGCGCCGGTCCCACTGGAGAAGGTCGAGCCCGGGGACGCGGTCGTGGCGTTCTCGCGCCGGGCCGTGCACGAGAACCGCGAGATCCTGGTCGCCCGCGGGCACCGGGTGGCGACGATCTACGGCGCCCTGTCGCCGGAGGTGCGCCGGGCCGAGGCCACGCGCTTCCGCACCGGCGAGGCCAACGTGCTGGTCACCACCGACGCAATCGGCATGGGGCTCAATCTCGGGCCGCTGCGGCGGATCGTGTTCTCGACCGTGCGCAAGTGGGACGGCACGAAGGAGCGCGGCCTGACCAATTCCGAGATCCGCCAGATCGCCGGCCGGGCCGGCCGCTACGGCCACCAGGATGTCGGCTACGTGGCGGCGACGGACGCGATCGCCATCGAGCCGATCCGGATCGCCCTGTCGGGCGCCCCCACGGCGCCGGCGGCCGATTCGCGCTTCTTCGTCCGGCCGGATCTCGGCGCGATCCGCTCGGTCGCCGAGGAGATGCAGACCCAGAGCCTCCACGAGGTGCTGACGCATTTCGCCCGGGCCACCTTCTATGCCGGCTCGCCGTTCCAGCCCTCGGCCCTGGAGGAGATCCTGGAGGTCGCGCGGGTCATCGACCGGGCGCGGCTGCCGATCGAGGAAAAATTCGCCTTCTCGGTCTGCCCGATCAACCGGCGCGACGAGATCGCCATGGGCATGCTCGAGCGCTGGAGCCAGGCCCGGGCGGCGCGCACCACGGTCCCGGCCCTGCGGGCGAGCCTGACCGGGGAACTCGACTACCAGGAGCGGACCGTCCGTCTCGCCAGCGCCTATCTGTGGCTGTCGCGCCGCTTCCCCGACACGTTCGACGACGTCGAGGCGATCCGGCACATGCGCGGCCGCGCCAACGACGCCATCGAGCAGCATCTGCGCGAGACCGCGACCCGCAAGGCCGAGCGCCGCACCCGCCGGGCGGGCACGCGGTAGCGCATCATCCCGAAAGCCGGTCGCCGGCTTTCGGGAAAAGATGATGCACCACCGAGCCTTAACCCCTCACCAGCGGTAGCCGAGGCTGGCGATGACGGTCCGGCCGTTCCCGTAGAAGCAGCCGCCCGCCGCGAAGCAGGAGGCGACATAGGTCCGGTCGAACAGGTTGGCGGCGTTGATCGAGGCTTGCCAGCCCGCGAGCCCCGGATCGGCGGCGCCGAGATCGTAGCGGATCGCCGCATCGACCAGGGTCACGGCCGGCACGGAAAAACTGTTGGCCGGATCGCCGGCGCTCCGGCCGATGACGCGGATCCCGCCGGCGAGGCTGAGGCCCGCGAGCGGCCCGCCCGGAAACCGGTAATGCGCCCAGAGCGACACCAGTTGGTCGGGCACGGCGACGAAGCGCTTGCCGACGAGCGCCGGGTTGCTGTCCCGGCGCACGGTGGTGTCGAGATAGGTATAGGCGCCGATCAGATCGAGGCTGTCGGACAGGGTCGCCCGGGCCTCGAACTCGATGCCGCGCGAGCGCACGGCGCCGGTCTGGACGCTGTAGAACGGATGCGCGGGATCGGCGGCGGCGACGTTGTCCTGGGTGATGTCGAAGCCCGAGACGGCGACGAAGCTGTCCAGGCCGGGGGGCTGATACTTCACCCCGGCCTCGGTCTGCCGCGCATGGGTCGGCTTGAACGGGGTGCCCGAAAACCCGGTGCCCAGGGTCGGCTCGAACGACGTCGCGTAGCTCGCATACGGCGCGAGGCCGCTGTCGAACAGGTAGACCGCGCCGACCCGGCCGGTGAAGGCCTGGTCGTCCTGGCGAGAACTCCCCGCCGTCAGGCGGTTGGCGGTATCGAGCAGGGACCAATCCTGCCGGCCCCCGACCGTGACCGCCCAGTGGTCCAGACGCATCTGGTCCTGGGCGTAGAGGCCGACGCGGCTCCAGTCCTGACGCGTGCTCGGCGCGGCGGGTGGACGCGCGAAGGGCCGGCGGTAGACCGGCGCCGTAAAGTCGAGCGGCGGCACCGGGCCGAAGCCCGAGGCGTTCACGTCCGCCCGGGAGCCCTGGTAGCCGAGCCCGAGCAGGATCGTATGGCCGACCGGTCCGGTGGCGAAATCGGCCTGCGCCTGGTTGTCGAGCGACACGCCGTCGACCGCCTCCCGCGACCAGGAGGCCGAGCGCTCGAGCAGGCGCGCGGTCGCGCCGAACGGGGCGAAGTAATTGATCGCCACGCCCTCGAAGCGCGTATCGATCCGGGCGTAGCGCAGGTTCTGGCGGATGGTCCAGGTCTCGTCGAAGCGGTGCTCGAAGGCGTAGCCGATCATCGCCTGCTGGCGGTCGTACGCATCGAAGCCGGGCTCGCCCGGGAAGAAGCTGCGCCGGATCCGGCCGGCCGGGCTGGGGAACAGGGTCCCCTCGGCCGGGAGCCAACCCGCGAAGTTGTTGTGCGGGTCGTTCTGGTAGAAGCCCAGCAGAGTGAGGTGCGTGTCGTCGTCCGGCCGCCAGGCCAGCGCCGGCGCCAGCACGAGCCGCTGCTCCCGTGAGAAATCGACCTGCGTGTCGACCCGCCGGCCGAGGCCGTTCAGGCGATAGGCCCAGCGTCCGTCCGCGGTGATCGGCCCGCCGAGATCGAAGGCCGCCTCGGCCCGGTTGCGGTTGCCGGTGGTGAGCGTGATCGCGCGGAAAGGCTGCTCGGTCGGTCGCTTGCTGACCATGCTGACGATGCCGCCCGGGCTCGCCTGCCCGTAGAGGACCGAGGCCGGTCCGCGCAGCACCTCGACGCGCTCCAGCACGGACGGGTCGATGACCTGCGCGGCCCAGTTCCCACCCTTGACGAGCGGCAGGCCGTCGAGGATCTGCGGGTTGGTCGCGCCCGCCGCGAAGCCCCCGAAGCCGCGCAGGAACACGCTTTCCAGCACGCCGCCGACCCGCGTGTCCGCGAACACGCCCGGCGTGTAGCGCAAGGAATCGCCGACGCTCCGGGCCGCCTCCTGGTCGATCTGCGCCCGGGGGATCACCGACACGGCCTGCGGCACCGCGAGGAGCGGCGTGTCGGTCTTCGTCCCGGTGGCCGAGACCCGCGCCACGAGGCCGGGGACCGGATCCGTCCCGGTCATCCCGCGGCCCGTGACCGTGAGGGCCGGAAGGGCGATGGCGGCATCGGTCCCGGGGCGCTCGTGAACGGCCGCCCTCTCCGCTTCGGCTGCCGCGCCCGCTCGGTGGCGGGGTGCCGCGGTCCGGCTCGACGCGACGCCGGGCTGCCCCGCGCCGGGCACATGGTCCTCGGCGTGGAGGGCCGCCGGGGAGCCGGACAGGATCACGGCCAGCACGCATGTCGCTTTGGACGATCGGGGGTTTGCGCGCGGCTTCTGGCCGATTGGGGCGACGGCGTGCGGATCCTGCGGGCGCGGAGACATGGTCGGGCTCCTGTCTGGGGAGCCCAGCGCTACGGCGATTGCCGCCGCCGATCAAGAAAGGTAGGATGATTGGATGAAACTATCTTTTAGCGCAATTCCAGGGAGTCTGGAGCATGGACCGTGCGGCCTTCACCCTTCACGACGTCTCGGCCTTTCCCGTCGTACGGATGCGGAATGGGGATGCCTGCGCGCCCAACTACGCACCGGCCTGGTGCCGGGAGATGGACGCGCTTCTGGGGCGCAACACCCCCTTCGTGCTCATCTATGAGGGGCGCCGAAACGACGAGCCGTACGACGATCGGGTCGCCCGCGGACTGTGGCTGAAGCGGAACAAGGACGCCTTGGCGGAGCGCTGCCGCGCCCTGATCATCGTCGAGCCCGACCGAGATCGGCGCGCGGCTCTGGACGCGGCCTTCCCCAGCCTGGTCCGTGCCTTCGGTACGCCGCAGGCCGCCTGCGCCACCGACGAGGAGGCGGTCGCGCTGGCCAGGCAGGCCCTGCGCGCGACCGGCTGAACGGAGCGCGATCACCGGTCGGCGGCAGCCGGCCCGTCACGCTCAAGCGCGTCGAGGATCGGGCTGACGATCGCTCGGGCGGCCTCCGCGGCACCCGCTTCATCGCGGTCCCGGATCGCGTCGACGACCCGGCGATGGGCGGCGAGGTCCGGCTCGGGCAAGGTCCGGTCGGCCAGCGCCGCGCTCGTGCTGCCGTGCAAGGCCAGCGCGAAGTAGCGATAGAGCTCTACGAGGGCGGCGTTGCCGCCGCTTTGGGCGACCGCGACATGGAAGGCGATGTCGCGCTCGATGAAGCCCGCGAGATCGCCTTCCTGGGGACGCTCCCCGCGCGCCGCCAGCAGCTCCTCGAGCCGTCGCACGTCATCCGCGTCCCGCCGGGTCGCGGCCCGGCGCGCGGCCTCGGTCTCGAGCAGCGCGCGCAGCTCGAAATGGTCGCGCAGGCTCGCATGGGTGACCCGGCGCATGACCTCCGCCGGATCGACGTTGAGGCGGACATAGGTCCCGTCCCCCTGCCGCACCTCCAGGACCTTGGCATGCGAGAGCACCCGCACGGCCTCCCGCACGGTGTTCCGGCCGACCTGCAGCATCTCGGCGAGTTCCGCCTCCTTCGGGATGCGCGCCCCGACCTTCCAGCGGCCGGTCTCGATCTGCGTGCGGATGAGCTCGATCGCGGAATCGACCAGGGAGCGTCGGGCGGCCTGGGGCAGGTTCAAGGTCGGGGGCATGGGAGCAGCTTTACGCGAGGATGCAGGATCATCCCACGTCTGAACCGTCTCCTCGATCAGCCCGTTTGGCAAGCATGGCCTCGAACGCGGAAAACCCGGTTCGCGTTAGCGAGCCGGGTTTTCCGAAGGGTCGAGTGGTCGAAAGAGATTTGGTTGCG
>NZ_AKFK01000090.1:0-102569 GCF_000272495.1 Methylobacterium sp. GXF4
GCCCGTCATGAAACCGTCCCGTCCCGTTGCTGCCCGGCTGCTACGACCGCGGCGGCCTGCGCGTCAAGGCGGGCCCGGAACGCGCATCGCCTTCGCGGAGCGGCGAGATCCGGCGCGGCCTTGCCCGTTCCCGCGAAGAATTGCGCGGCCTCGGGCGAGCCCCCGCACACGCCCTAGGGTTGGATGAGCCAGGCCGCGACGCCGTCGATCGAGCGGAACTCTTCCAGCGCGTGGATTCGGGCATCGGGCAGCGCCGTCCGGGCCATGGTCGCCAGCGCGTGGCCGGGGCCGAGCTCCAGGACCCGGTCGGCGCCGTATTCCCGACAGGCGTCGAGGCAGGCGGCCCAGTCGAGTGTGTGGGAGATCTGGCGGGCGAGCTTGTCGAGGCCGTCCTCGGGGCGGAAGATCGTGGTGCCGTCGAGCCCGCTGACCAGGCGGGGGGCTCCGGCAGGTGGGCGGCGCAGGGTGACAGTGGCGAGTGCGTCCCGGAAGGCCTCGCTCGCTTCCGCCAGCAGCGGCGTGTGCGAGGGCGTATGGACGGCCAGCAGGATTGCCCGCTGCGCTCCGGCCGCGGCGGCGTCCCGGCACAGGGCGTCGAGGGCGTCGCGCCGACCCCCGACCACGAAGCTGTCGGCGGCGTTGCGGATGGCGAGGTGGCAGCCGTGCCGGACGGCCAGGGCGTCGAGCGCGTCGCGGGTGAGGCCCCGGATCCCGGCGAGGCCGAACCCCTCCCCCGAGGCGGCGTCCATGGCCTCGGCGCGGCGGGCGGCCAGGGCGAGGATGTCGGCATCGGCGATCCGCCCGGCGACGCCCCAGGCGGCGAGGTCGCCGATGCTGTAGCCGGCCACGATGGCCCGGCCGGTGAAGCCCAGCGCCCGCCAGGCGGCGAGCGCGGCGGTGCAGCACAGAATCTGGCCGGCCCGGTTGGCGTGGAGCGCGTCGCCGCCGCTCCGGGCGAGGTCGCGCGGATCGGTGCCGCCGAGGAGCGGCGTCGCGGCGGAAAACACCGCCTGCGCCGCGGGATGGTCGGCGGTGAGGTCGAACATCCCCGGATGCTGGCCGCCCTGGCCGGAGAGCAGGATCGCGACGCTCATGCGGGCTCCCGGGTTCGGAACGCGGCGGCCGGGCGCATCGCCAGGCCGTCCAGGCCCTTGGCCAGCACGGTCCCGCCCTCGGGCGCGTCGCGCAGCTCGCGCCAGTGCAGGCCGGTCCCGTCCGGCAGAAGGACTTCGCCGTCGAGACGCATCGGGGCCTGTTCCGCGATGGTGGCGAGCCCGTCGAGCAGGCCGGTCGATACCGGTTCCCGGCAGGGCCAGAGCAGGTCGAGGTCGGAAGCGGCACTCAGGTAGGTGAGCCCGGTCACCGCCTGCCAGAGCAGGCCGCCGAACGGGCGCGGGATCAGGCCGTAGCGCTCGCCGAGGGCAACAACAGCCGCGATCGTCGCCTGCCAGGCGGCGGGGGCATGGGCCGCGGCCTCCGCCAGGCTCGGGCCGTCGAGGCGGGCGAGGTGCTCGGCCGGCAGGGCGAGCCCGATCCGGCGCTTGCCGTCGGCGGGCGGCAGCGGCAAGCCGAGCGGCACCGCCCCGGCGCCCTCCCCCGGCACCCGGCGGCGGACGATCAACGGCCGGCCCGCCTCGGCCCAGCCGGCGAGATGCGGCACGCCCGCGAGATCGTCCCGGGTGCGGAGCCAGGACGCCCAGGCGTCGGGATCGGCGCGGACGAGGTCCTGCCGGGTGACGGTGTCGGGCCGGCGGGGCTCGATGGTTGGGTGAGGCATCTGTCCCGTCCGCGATTGTTTCCTGGGGCGCCGGGACATACGATCTTCAGCCTCCCGTTCGGTCATGGCGAGCGCAGCGAAGCAACCCAGGGCAGCGCGCGCTCTCAAGACGGAGCGCATCGCTGGGTTGCTTCGCTGCCCTCGCAATGACGGGTGCGGGTGCTATCCGCGCCCGGCCTGGGCGATCACCGCCGCGCTGATCCCCCGCGCCACCGGCCGGCCGCCGCGCTCCTCGCCGAGGCGGTCGCGGTCGTCGCCGGGCTGGAGGTTGGTGATCAGGTCGCGGATCTGGCCGTCGAGCGGCTTGGCCGGATCGAGAACGACGTGGACCGCCCCGGTCGCCACCATGTTGTCGATCCCGGGGGCGAAGACCGGCGTCGACCTCGCCATCTCCTGGAGCTTGTCGAGGGGCAGCTTGGTCACCTTCGCCACCGAGGGCAGGTCCATCACGCTCGGATTGGCGCCCGGCAACGCGGCGAGCACCCTTGTCGCCAGCGCGGTGGCGATGAAGGCGCCGGCGGCCGAGTGACCGTAGATCAGCCCGATGGTCGGGTGGCCGGAGCGGTCGGCGAGCAGCAGCGCCTTGGCGAGATGGGCGAGGCACTCGTTGAGCCCCAGGAGCTCGTCGCGGCGGCTCATGCGCTGGCTGTCCGAATCCACCACCACCAGGATAGGCGCCTTGTCGCCGGCCCGGACCGCGTCGAGCACGGCGCGGGACAGGACGAGCGCCCCATCGACCCCGAGGGGCGTGTCGCCATCGACCCCGATGACATGAAGGGTCCCATCCGCGAACGCGCCGCCCCCGGTGACGAGGCCGTCGCGCACGGTGACGGAATGGCCCTGCGGAAACAGCCCGGCCAGGATCTCAGCGAGCGTCATGGTCGGCCTCCCGCACGCGGGCCACGGTCTCATCGAAGGCGCGCGTGTCCATGGCGGGCACCGCGTCCGGGTCGTTGACGCCCAGCCGGGCCCAGACATCCGTGGCGTCCCGGCAATCGCCGAAGCGTGCGAGGCGCGATTCGAGCCGGGCCTGCTCGGCCTCGAGCGTGGCGAGGTCGAAGGCGGGCGCCCGGCCGATCAGGTCCAGGGCGGCTTCGCGGAAGGCCGAGACGCTGTCGGCGCAGAACGCGTCGGCCCCACCGATCAGCCGGCGGTGCTTGCCGCCCATGGTCCGCCAGACCAGCGCCCGGTCGCGGGAATCGAACTCTTCCGCGCCCTTGTTGGTCTCGATCACCTCGGGGCCCGAGACCGAGATCCGGCCGCCCTCGGAGACGGCGAGCCGCGAGCAGGTGCCGGCGATCAGGCCGCCGCCGCCATAGCAGCCCGCCCGGCCGCCGATCAGCCCGATCACCGGGATGCCGGCCGCCCGAACGTCGACGATCGCCCGCATGGTCTCGGCGATGGCGGTCTCGCCGGCATTGGCCTCCTGCAGCCGGACGCCGCCGGTGTCGAACAGGATCAGCACGGCCGCCGGCTTCAGGGTGAGCGCGGCGCGCAGCAGGCCGACGAGCTTCGCCCCGTGGATCTCCCCGAAGGCGCCGCCCATGAACCGGCCCTCCTGGGCGGCCACGAGCACGGTCTTGCCGTCGAGCGTGGCCCGGCCGACCACGATGCCGTCGTCGAAGGCGCGCGGCAGGTCGAACAGCGGCAGATGCGGGCTCATGCGCCGCTCGGTCGGAGGCAGGAACTCCTGGAAACTGCCGGGATCGGCCAGCGCCACCACGCGCTGGCGGGCCGTGGCCTCGTACCAGCTCAGGGCGTCCGGGTCGGTACTCGCGGCGTGCGCGCCAGCCATGGTCAGGCCTCCATCAGCCGGGCGCCCTGGAGCAGGCGCAGGGACACGGTATCGGGACGGGCGCCGCCGTCATTGATGCTGATGCGCAGGCCGCCGGGCTGGGCGCGGGCGACGAAATCCGCCACCACCGCCTCCCAGACGGCGCCGTAGCCGGCGATCGGCGTCTCGATCGCGACCTCGCAGGCATCCGGCGGCAACACCCGCTCCAGCAGGATCTCGAGGTTGCCCGAGGCCACCACGCCCGTGATGGCATTCGGCACCGAGCCGGGCAGCGGTTTCTTCGTGGTGTGGCGGAAGGTCAGGGATTCCATGGTCGGTTCCTCGCAGGACGTCCCGTCATCCAAACAGAACACCTCATCCTGAGGTGCCGGAGCGTAGCAGAGGCCTCGAAGGAGGCGTCCAGTGATCTCGGCGGCCCCCGGAGGCCGCCTTCGTGGCCGGCCGACCCGCGGTCGCCCGGCATCTCAGGATGAGGGCGCGGGTGGGAGAGGCCCGGTTCAACGCGCGTCCCTACCAATTCCGGAACTTCGCCGGCGGCTCGTAGAGGCCCCCCGACCAGTGGACCAGATCCTTGATCGACTTGGCGGCGAGCAGCGCCCGGTCGGCATCGAGGGGCTCGATGCCCAGATCCTCGGGCCGGCGGATCACGCCGCGGGCGCGCAGCGCCTCGACCTTGGCCCGGTCCCGGCCGCGGCCGACATCGGTGTAGCCGGCCACCCCGCGGATCGCCTGCTCGCGCTCGTCCGCGTCGCGGCAGAGCAGCAGGTTGGCGATGCCCTCCTCGGTGACGATGTGGGTGACGTCGTCGGCGTAGATCATCACCGGCGCCAGCTCGAGCCCGATCTTTCTCGCCAGCTCCAGGGCATCGAGCTTCTCTACGAAGGTCGGCACCAGCTTCTCCCCGAAGGTCTCGACCAGTTGCACCACCAGCTTGCGGCCGCGCATCAGCGCGGGGTCGCCGACGACCTGACCTTCGCGGCCGGCCTTCATCCAGGCATCGGAGGGGTGGCGGCGGCCATGCGGGTCCGAACCCATGTTGGGCGCGCCGCCGAAGCCCGCCACCCGCGACTGCGTGATCGTCGAGGAATGGCCCATCAGGTCGATCTGCAGCGTCGCGCCGATGAACATGTCGCAGGCGTAGAGGCCGGCCGTCTGGCAGAAGGCGCGGTTGGAACGCAGAGACCCGTCCGCCCCGGTGAAGAAGATGTCCGGCCGCGCCCGGATGTAGCGGTCCATGCCGACTTCCGAGCCGAAGCAGTGCACCTGCTGGACCCAGCCGGATTCGATCGCGGGAATCAGGGTCGGGTGCGGGTTGAGCGCCCAATGGGTGCAGATCTGGCCCTTGAGCCCGAGCTTCTCGCCGTAGGTCGGCAGGAGCAGCTCGATCGCCGCCGTGCCGAAGCCGATCCCGTGATTGAGCCGGCGGATGCCGTACTCGGCATAGATCCCCTTGATCGCCATCATGGCGATCAGGATCTGGGTCTCGGTCATCGCCGCCGGGTCGCGGGTGAACAGCGGCTCCACGTAGAACGGCGTGTCGGCCTCGACCACGAAGTCGACCCGGTCGCCCGGGATGTCGACCCGCGGGACTTTGTCGACGATCTGGTTCACCTGGGCGATGACCACGCCGTTCTTGAAGGCGGTGGCCTCCACGACGGTGGGCGTGTCCTCGGTGTTGGGGCCGGTATAGAGGTTGCCGTCCCGGTCGGCCGAGACGCCGGCGATCAGCGCCACGTGGGGCGTGAGGTCCACGAAGTAGCGGGCGAACAGCTCGAGGTAGGTATGGACCGCGCCGAGCTGGATCTGGCCGCCGTAGAGCATCTTGGCGATGCGCGCGCCCTGCGGGCCAGAATAGGAATAGTCGAGCCGCTTGGCGATGCCGGTCTCGAACACGTCGAGATGCTCCGGCAGCACAATCCCCGACTGGACCATGTGGAGGTCGTGGACCTTGCCCGGGTCGCAGGCGGCGAGCCCCCTGGCCAGGCAATCCGCCTGTTTCTGGTTGTCGCCCTCCAGGCAGACTCGGTCACCGGGGCGGAGCACCGCCTCCAGCAGGTCGACCACGGACCCAGCCGGGACCACCTTGCCGTCGGCATGGGCGCGCCCCGCCGCGATGCGGGCGTCGCGCGCCTCTCGTTCGCCGCGCCACTGGGTCATCCGGCGTCCCCCTTGTGTATGCACAAACCAGGGTAGGTCCCGGTTTGCGCATTTTCTACCCCGTTCCAATCACGGTTTCGTATACGGGATTGCCGAAGTGTCAATATCTTGCATACTGATCGACAAGCAACAAACGACTGATTCGGGAAGGAAACGCCCCATGCCGAGCGCGTCGAGACGGGCGCAGCGCTGCGCCGAGACCGGTCTTGCCGGAGGGCAACGCCGATGATCGTCCTGGGTGTCGCCCTCCTGGCCGCGTGCACGCTGATCGGTGTGTATCTCGGCGATCTCCTCGGCGTCGCGCTGGGGGTGAAGGCCAATGTCGGCGGTGTCGGCATCGCCATGATCCTGCTGATCGTCGCCCGGCTCTGGCTCTCCCGTCGGGGCAGCCTGACCAAGGGCGTGCAGTTCGGCGTGGAGTTCTGGGCCGGTATGTACATCCCGATCGTGGTCGCCATGGCGGCCCAGCAGAACGTGGTCGCGGCGGTGAGCGGCGGCCCGATCGTGATCATCGCGGCTACCGGCTCGCTCGTCCTGTGCTTCGGCGCCGTGGCGCTGCTGAGCCGGATCGGCCGGCGCGACCCGGGCAGCCCGGAGGTCGAGCACGGCGGGTCGGTGATCGGCGGCGAGGCGGATCCGATCGTGGGCGCGCCGCCCGCGATCCCGGCCGCGAGACGGGGGTGAGCGCCATGGAATTCGGACATCACGTCTGGCACGGCATCGAGCACGTCTTTATCGAGCAGAGCCTGGTGGCGGCCTTCGCGGTCGTGGGCGCCCTGATCCTGGTCTCCAACCTGGCAGCCAAACGCTTCACGAAGGGCCGCGTTCACGGCTCGGCCATCGCGATCGTGCTGGGGCTGGCGCTCGCCTATCTCGGCGGCCTGTATACCGGCGGGAAGAAGGGCATCGCCGACATCCCGGCCCTGGCCGGGATCGGCCTGATGGGCGGGGCGATGCTGCGCGACTTCGCCATCGTCGCCACCGCCTTCGAGGTCGACGTGACCGAGGCCCGCCGGGCCGGGCTGATCGGCGTGCTGGCGCTGGCGCTCGGCACGATCATCCCGTTCCTCGTCGGCACGCTCACGGCCGTCGCCTTCGGCTACCACGACGCGGTCTCGATCACGACGATCGGCGCCGGGGCGATCACCTACATCGTCGGGCCGGTAACCGGGGCAGCGATCGGCGCGGATTCCACCGTCATGGCGCTGTCCATCGCCACCGGGGTGACCAAGGCCGTGATGGTGATGGTCGGCACGCCGCTGGTGGCCAAGCTGATCGGCCTCGACAACCCGCGCTCGGCCATGGCCTATGGCGGCCTGATGGGCACGGTGAGCGGGGTCGCGGGCGGGCTCGCGGCCACCGACCCGAAGCTCGTGCCCTACGGGGCACTCACCGCCACCTTCCACACCGGAATCGGCTGCCTGGTCGGTCCCTCGATCTTCTACTTGACGGTGCGGGCGCTGGTCGGTTGAGGATCCCCGGGGCGCGGGACCAGTTGATGCACGGCGAATTCCAGAAGATCGACAGCGGGCTGCTCTCGGACCGGATCCGCAACGCGCTCACCGACGCGATCACCGCGGGCGAGCTCCAGGCCGGCACGGCGCTCGACGAGCAGAACCTCGCCCAGCGCTACGGCGCCTCGCGCACCCCGGTGCGGGAGGCCCTGCGCCAGCTCGCGGCCTCGGGGCTGGTGGAGGTCCGTCCGCGGCGGGGCGTGGTGGTGGCCCGGCTGACGCCGGAGCGCATCGCCGACATGTTCGAGACCACCGCGGAGATCGAGGCGATGTGCGCCCGACTCGCGACTTACCGGATGACGCCGCTGGAGCGCGGCCGGCTGATGGACCTCCACGAGGATTCCGCCGCCGCCGTGGAGGCCGGGGACGTGGACGCCTACGACCGGCTCAACCGCGCCTTCCACGAGTCGCTCTACGCGGCGACCCATAACGGCTTCATGGCCGAGCAGGCCCTGGCGATCCGCGAGCGCCTGGCCGCCTTCCGCCGGACGCAGCTCCGCCACGCCGACCGGATCCGCCGCTCCCGGGACGAGCACGGCGAGATTCTCTCCGCCATCGCCGAGGGCGACGGCGAGCTGGCCGCGAAGCGCATGCGGGCGCACATGCTGCGGGCCGCGGCGGCGTTGGGGCGGTATATCGCGGAGACGGTGGGGTGAGGGTGCGGGACGGGGCCTAACCCTTGGTCGACCTGAGGCCCAACCCCGCCGCATAGGCCAGCGCCGCG
Source organism: Methylobacterium sp. GXF4 (assembly GCF_000272495.1). Classification (NCBI taxonomy): domain Bacteria; kingdom Pseudomonadati; phylum Pseudomonadota; class Alphaproteobacteria; order Hyphomicrobiales; family Methylobacteriaceae; genus Methylobacterium; species Methylobacterium sp. GXF4. The sequence continues at coordinate 7,968 of NZ_AKFK01000090.1, forward strand.
AAGAGCAGGCCGGCTGCGACGGCGTCCCAGATCCCCTCGGCCAACAGGGCGCCGATGAGGCTGACCGCAGTCGCGGCGGCGATGATCCCGGGGGCCGTCCAGATCCGATGCGTCCGGTCCGTCATCGGGCCGCTCCCTCGGATGCCTTCACCCGGCTCGGGGGAACAGCGGCCCGGGACGCCCGCGACCGCCGGCGCGCGACCCAGAGATAGAGGCCGCTCCCCAGCACGATGATCGTCGCCATGTCGAACAGGGCCCAGACGAGCTTGAGCGGGAGGCCGCCGTAATCCCCGAAATGCAGCGGCTGCGACAGGAACAGTGCCTGCACGTACCAGGGCATGGCGCGCATGTCGGTGAGGGCGCCGGTCTGCGCGTCGATCAGGGCCGGCTTGAGCAGCCGCGCCGTCAGCGGCGTGTTGCCGGCCATGAATACCGCGTAGTGGTTGTTGCTGGAGAACGGCGTCCCGGGGAACGCGATGAACTGCGTGCGCATGTCCGGCGCCGCTTCCTGGGCCGTCGCCACCGCCCGGTCGAGCGAGACGAGCGTCTCAGGACGCGGCGTGTCGCGGTAGGGCGCGGTCATCTCGGCGAGCTGGCCCATCTGCCAGAGCTTGAGCATCAGGTCGGCCCAGGTGTTGACGGCGCCGGTCGTGCCGACAACGAGCACCCAGACGATCGTCGCGGCGCCCAACAGGTTGTGCCAGTCGAGCCACTTGATCCGTGCCGCGCGGCCCCGGCGCACGGTGCCGAAATCGAGCTTCCGCATGAAGGGACCGTAGAGCACCACGCCCGAGACGATCGCGACGACGAACAGCAGCGCCATCACCCCGAGGAACAGCTTGCCGGGCAGGTCCAGGAACAGGTCGGTGTGCAGCTTGAGCAGGAAGCCGATCGGGCCGGCCCCGGGCGCCGTCTCCATCAGCACCTCCGCCGTGCGGAGATCGAGCCCCACGAAACTGTCGGCCGGAACCGTCTGGAGCGTCTTGCCGAGCCCGATCAGCACCGCATCGGGCTCGTCCTTGTCGAAGAAGACGAACTGCACGACCTGCGCCGGCCTCGTCGCCGCGGCCGTCGCCACGATCCGGTCGAGCGGAACGTGGGGCGTCCCCGCCGGCATCTCGGGCAAGGGAGGCTCGTAACCGAGCAGGTGATCGAGCTCGTGGTGGAAGATCAGCGGCAGGCCGGTCAGGCACAGCATCAGCAGGAAGATCATGCTGATCAGGCTGGTCCAGGTATGGATCAACGACCATATCCGGAAGGCACGCACACGCGGGGCGTCGGTCATCGTCTCAGGCAGCTCCTTTGCGGAATCACCCCGGAGCTTCCAGGAATGGCGCCTAAAAATCCATCTGTGCCGAGAGCAGGTATGTCCGCGGTGTTCCCAGCGACAGGATCCCCGAGAAGCCAGACGATGCGTAATAGTTCGTGTTGAACACGTTCACGACGTCTGCGCGCAAAGTTACGGATTTCCCCCAAGATCCGATGAATGTGTAGCGTAGTCCGGTATCGAAGCGCGTCCAGTCCGGAACGACCTGTCGATTGCCCTGATCGTAGAACTGCCGGGCGGTATGGATGACGCGGCCGGTGGCGGTCACGCCGGGCAGAAGCCACGCCGGGACATCGTACTCGCCGTACAGGTTGATCGTGATGTCGGGCACGCCCGGGGCGGCCTTTCCGTCGAAGGTGTGGCCGGCCGTCCTGACGAGGCGCCCATCGATCGCCGCGACGCCGCCGAGGAGCCGGAGGCCCGGGACCGGCTCGCCGAAGACGTTGAGTTCGATCCCGCGGTTACGCTGGAGGCCGTTGACGGCAAACTGCAGCGTGGCCGGGTCCTGGGACGCGTTGGCACGGGTGATCTCGAAGAATGCAAGGCTGGTCCCGAAGGAACCGAAATCGTATTTCAGCCCGACTTCCTTCTGGTCCGCGACGATGGGCGGGAAAGTCTGGCAGGCATTCGGGGCGGTGATGGGCGCGGTTGGCGGTGCGATCAGCGCCGCGACGTAATTGCCGCGATCGACGTGGCGGCGAACCCCCGTCGCGCGAACAGCTCGGCCGCCGCCGTCAGGATGCGCGAACCGAGTTGTTCGGCTTCGTCCTTGGTCGGGCGGCCGCCGCGAGGCGATCTGACGGCGGCACGCGATCGACCCGGCGTGGGCTCTTTGGAAGCAGGAACCGGTTTTGCTGGTCTCGTCTTACGCAACCCGGCATCCTTGATTGTCCCGGGCCGTGAACATTTCGGTCCGGTCAGGCACGTCTCATCGATACTGATCGATAGGGGCTAGCATCTCGATCCGCCCGGAACGGCGCCCCCTGTGCGAAGAACGCCTCCCCCCTGCTGAGGGCCCACGGCGACATCCCGCCCTCCCCTCATACCACCTCCCGCGCCACCCCACCTTTCCCCACGCCGCTCCCGCCCAGCGCATCTGCCAGCTGGCCGATCCGCTCGGCGGCACGCCCGATCCCGTCGGCGGCGCGGGCGGCGTCTTCGGCGCGGTTGCGCTCGGCGGCCTCGGCGGCCTTGCGCAGCTCGGCCGTCGCGGCCTCCAGGGCGGTGTGGCGGGCGCGCAGCTCGGCCAGCTCGTCGGCGATGGTGAGGGCGGCCATCACCTGCAGGCGCATGTCGCCGATCTCGCCGAAACTCTTGCGCATCTCGCCGATGCGCGTGCCAAGGCTCTCGGCCAGCCCGGTGAGATGCTCCTCCTCGCCGGCGCCGCAGGCCATGCGGTAGAGCTTTCCGTCGATGGTCACGTTGATCTGGGGCAAGGATCGCTCCGGTGGGCGGCGCGTCGAGGATACCGGTCAGGCGCGTCCGAGCACGCCCTGGACCGTCTGGATCGCGCGGTCGAGCCTCTGGCCGACCACGCCGGTGGTCGCCTCGACCGCGGCGAGCTGCGCGCTCGCCGCGTCCAGGGCGGCGGCGAGCCGGGCCCGGTCCTCGTCCATCAGCGCCAGCTCGGCATCCCGGTCGTCCGGCTCGGCCTCGGCCTCCAGGCGGCGGGCCACGACCGCGTCGAGGCGGGTCAGCGCGGCCTCCAGCCGGGCGAAGGCGGCGTCGATGGGGCTCGGGTCTGGGGTGTCGTCGGCCATGGGGCTCCGCGTACCGCGCGCATCGCCCCGAAACGGGGGCACCGGCTTCGGGAAGGACGATGCGTCAGGGAGGCAAGTTTCGACCGGATGCCCGGAGAATGCCAGCCCGAATTGTCGGTCGCGCCCAGGCGCGACGCCCGCGGGGCGCGACCGGTTCGGCGCGCGACAGGTCTCGCCGAGCGGCCCTCCGCGATCGCGCCGTGATCGCGGAGGCCTTGATCCGTCACGTCTCAGCAATCGCCCGCGCCGAAGGCTGTTTATTGGATGTGGGATACGCCCGTGTTTGTCACAGGCTCGCGTTTGACAGGTCGAGGCGCCATGTTAGACAGCCGCGCGCTCTCGGAAGAGACCGCAAGAGACATGCCGGATGGCCGGTCCGTGACAGTCCCGAGACCCCTGCCGCCACCGTCGGAGCCGACGCGTGAGGGAAGCGGAGCCCGGCCTCTCCCGGCCCGGTTCATCGCAGGTTCAAATCCGCCCGCCCAGATCCGCCCCGCCCGGTCGGCCTGGTCCCGGGCTGCCGAGACCGCGCCGAGGATCGTCCCCGCCGGTCCGGCGCGCGGTGAGCCGCATCAGGAAGGAGTGACGCCGTGACGAAGGTTGCCATCAACGGGTTCGGACGCATCGGCCGCAACGTCCTGCGCGCGATCGCGGAAGCGGGCCGCACCGACATCGAGGTCGTGGCGATCAACGATCTCGGCCCGGTGGAGACCAACGCCCACCTGCTCCGCTTCGATTCCGTGCACGGCCGGTTCCCCGGCGAGGTCGCGGTGGACGGCGAGTTCCTGGTGGTCAACGGCAAGCGCATCAAGGTCACGGCCGTGCGCAACCCGGCCGAGCTGCCGCACCGCGATCTCGGCGTCGACATCGCCCTCGAATGCACCGGCATCTTCACCTCGAAGGACAAGGCCAAGGCCCATCTCGACGCCGGCGCCAAGCGCGTCCTGGTCTCGGCCCCGGCCGACGGCGCCGACCTGACCGTGGTCTACGGCGTCAACCACGACAAGCTGACCGCCGAGCACCTCGTGGTCTCGAACGCCTCCTGCACCACCAACTGCCTGGCGCCGGTCGCCCAGGTGCTGGACGCGGCCGTGGGCATCGAGCGCGGCTTCATGACCACGATCCACTCCTACACCAACGACCAGCCGTCGCTGGACCAGATGCACAAGGATCTTTACCGGGGCCGCGCCGCCGCGCTCTCGATGATCCCGACCTCCACGGGCGCCGCCAAGGCCGTCGGCCTGGTCCTGCCGGAGCTGAAGGGCAAGCTCGACGGCACCGCGATCCGGGTGCCGACCCCGAACGTCTCGGCGGTGGACCTGGTGTTCACGGCCAAGCGCGCGACCTCGGTCCAGGAGATCAACGACGCGATCAAGGCGGCCGCCGCCGGCCCGCTCAAGGGCGTGCTCGGCGTGACCGACCGGCCGAACGTCTCGATCGACTTCAACCACGACCCGCACTCCTCGACCTTCCACCTCGACCAGACCAAGGTCATGGACGGCACCTTCGTGCGGATCCTGTCGTGGTACGACAACGAGTGGGGCTTCTCGAACCGCATGGCCGACACGGCCGTGGCGATGGCCAAGCTCATCTGACGCGCGCCGCCCGCCGACCCGGAGAGGGACGGCGGGCGTCTTTCGGACCGAACGGCCCAACCTCGAACCAGGGATCATCCCGGGATGACCGACGTTTCGCAGGGTACGTCGAGCGGACAGGGCGCCGTCGTGACGCCCGCGCCGAAACCCGTAGCCCCCCCGCCGGCCGCGACGCCGGTCGCCACGACGCCGTCGCAGGGGCTGCCGGCCAGCCATCTCCTCGACCAGCTCGCGCGCATTGAGGACAAGTGCTCGCGGATCGAGGACAAGTACGCCCGCTCCGAGGCGCTGCTGTCCCGGGTCGAGGACAAGGTCGAGAACGCCGCCAACCGGATGAACGAATCCGCCCGGCAATCCGACCTCGCCGCCCTGCGCACGGAGATGCGCGGATTGGCAGACCGCACCCGGCGCCTGCCCGGCACCGGGGCGCTGGTTCTGACCGCGGTGATCACCGCGATCCTGACCGTCGTGCTGATGGTCGCGGTGCAGCGCCTGAATCTCGACCGCCTGATCTCGGCGCCGGCCGCCACCATCGGCACCACCGTCCAGTAATCCCGACCCGCACAGGACCGCATGAGCGCCTTCCGCACCCTCGACGACGCCGGTTCCCTCACGGGCAAGCGCGTGCTGATGCGCGTCGATCTCAACGTGCCGATGGAGAACGGCCGCGTCACCGACGCGACCCGCATCGAACGCGTCGCCCCGACCATCCGGGAAGTCGCCGACAAGGGCGCCAGGGTGATCCTGCTGGCCCATTTCGGCCGGCCGAAGGGCAAGCGGGATAAGAAGGATTCCCTGGAGCCGGTGGTGCCGGCGCTGAGCCAGGCGCTCGGCCGCCCGGTCGCCTTCGCGGCCGACTGCGTCGGTGACGACGCGGCTCGGGCGGTAGCGGCGCTGAAGGACGGCGACATCCTGCTTTTGGAAAACACCCGCTACCACGCCGGCGAGGAGAAGAACGACGCGGCCTTCGCCGACGCGCTGGCGGCCAACGGCGACGTCTACGTCAACGAGGCCTTCTCGGCCGCCCACCGCGCCCACGCCTCCACCGAGGGCCTGGCCCACCGCCTGCCGGCCTATGCGGGCCGCGAGATGCAGGCCGAGCTCGAAGCCCTGACCAAGGGCTTGGAGGCGCCGCAGCGCCCGGTCATCGCGCTCGTCGGCGGCGCCAAGGTGTCGTCGAAGATCAACCTGCTGGAGAACCTTGTCGCCAAGGTCGACATGCTGGTGATCGGCGGCGGCATGGCCAACACCTTCCTGCACGCGCAGGGCAAGGCGGTCGGCAAGTCCCTGTGTGAGAAGGACCTCGCCGAGACCGCCACCCGGATCCTGGCGGCGGCCGAGAAGGCCGGCTGCCGGATCATCCTGCCGGTGGACGCGGTGGCGGCCACGGAGTTCAAGGCCCAGGCCCCGCACGAGACCGTGCCGGTGGATTCGGTGCCCGAGGGCAGCATGATCCTCGATGCCGGCCCGCGCTCGGTCGCCGAGATCAACGCCGCCATCGACGGCGCCAAGACTTTGGTCTGGAACGGCCCGCTCGGCGCCTTCGAGCTCGCGCCCTTCGACGCGGCCACGGTGGCCGCTGCCAAGCATGCGGCCGCGCGCACCAAGGCCGGCCAGCTCGTCTCGGTGGCGGGCGGCGGCGACACGGTGGCCGCCCTGAACCACGCGGGCGTGGCGGCCGACTTCACCTACGTCTCCACCGCGGGTGGCGCCTTCCTCGAGTGGCTCGAGGGCAAGGCCCTGCCGGGCGTCGAGGCGCTGCGGGCCAAGGGTTGAGAACCGCGCGGCGGCATCGGGTGCTGGCCCGACAACGCCGCGCACCTATCTAAAGCTTGGCCTCCACCGGCCAGGGGCGTGTCGATGAGCGAGACTCTGGAAACCGTCACGATCGAGATCCTGAGGGACATGCAGGCGAAGATCGTGCAATCGCGGACCGAGACCTTGGCTCGACTCGACAGCCTCGAAGCCACCATACCGGCGGATCAGAGCAAGGCGATCGCCTTGCTCGCGACCATGCGCGCCTCGGCCAGCGAGTTCGATGCCTGTGTCAAAGACATCGACAACCTGATCGCCGGCCTGGACCACGAGGCACACTAGATTTCCGTCGCCGTGGGCGATCGGGCGGACCACCAGACGGTAAGCGGGAAGACAGACGACGATGGCACGGATCACCCTCAGGCAGCTTCTCGACCACGCCGCTGAGCACGAATACGGTGTGCCGGCGTTCAACCTGAACAACATGGAACAGGGCCTGGCGATCATGGCGGCGGCCGATGCCACCGACTCGCCGGTGATCCTGCAGGCGAGCCGCGGTGCCCGCGCCTATGCCAACGACGTGGTGCTGGCCAAGCTGATCGACGGCCTGGTCGAGATCTACCCGCACATCCCGGTCTGCATGCATCTGGACCACGGGAACAACGAGGCGACCTGCGCCACCGCGATCCAGTACGGCTTCACCTCGGTGATGATGGACGGGTCGCTCAAGGCCGACGGCAAGACCCCGGCCGACTACAACTACAATGTCGAGATAACCCGCAACGTCACCAAGATGGCCCATTGGGCCGGCGTCTCGGTGGAGGGCGAGCTCGGCGTGCTCGGCTCGCTGGAGAGCGGCCAGGGCGAGGCCGAGGACGGTCACGGCGCCGAGGGCACGCTCAGCCACGACCAGCTGCTGACCGACCCGGACGAGGCGGTGAAGTTCGTGGAGGCCACCAAGGTCGACGCTCTCGCGGTCGCCATGGGCACCAGCCACGGCGCCTACAAGTTCACCCGCAAGCCGGACGGCGACGTGCTGGCGATGAACGTGATCGAGGAGATCCACCGCCGCCTGCCGACCACCCACCTGGTGATGCACGGCTCCTCGTCGGTGCCGCAGGAGCTGCAGGACATCATCAACCAGTATGGCGGCCAGATGAAGCCGACCTGGGGCGTGCCGGTCGAGGAGATCCAGCGCGGCATCAAGCACGGCGTGCGCAAGATCAACATCGACACCGACAACCGCATGGCGATGACCGGCCAGATCCGGAAGGTGCTCACCGAGAACCCGTCCGAGTTCGACCCGCGCAAGTACCTGAAGCCCGCCATGGAGGCGATGACCAAGCTGTGCAAGCAGCGCTTCGAGGAGTTCGGTACCGCCGGCAAGGGCTCGAAGATCCGGCCGATCTCCGTCTCCGAGATGGCCAAGCGCTACGCCAGCGGCGCGCTGGATCCGAAGATCGGCGCGCAGTAACGCGCCGGCCGGCCGGTTCGATGAGCAGCCAACAGCGCCTCGCCCTGCTCGGGCCCCACAACCTGGATGCCGACGGCATCGACGCCTTCGCGGCCGCGCTCGACGCGGCCTGCAAGGCGGGCGATGTCGCGGCCGTGATCCTGCGGCTGGCCGCCACCGACGAGCGCGGGCTCACCGCCCGGGTGAAGCAGATCGCGCCGATCACCCAGGGCTGCGGCGCGGCGCTGGTGGTGGCCTGCCCGGGCTTCACCGGCGACCTCGTCTCGGTGGCGACCCGTGGCGGCGCCGACGGGGTGCATGTCGACAAGCCGCGCGACCTGAAGGACCTGCGCGACCGTCTCCGGGACGGCCGCATCCTCGGGGCGGGCGGCCTCGAGACCAAGCACGGCGCCATGGAGGCGGGCGAGGCCGGCATCGATTACCTGATGTTCGGGGGCCTCTATCCGGACGGTGTCGCCCCCGAGGCCGAGACCGTGCTGGCCCGGGCCGAATGGTGGGCCGAGATCTTCGAGACGCCCTGCGTCGCGGTTGCCGCGGCACCGGACGAGATCGGCCCGCTCGCGGCCACCGGTGCCGAGTTCGTCGGCCTGGAGAGCGGCCTATGGCTGAACGAGCCCGACGCCGTGGCCCGGGCGCAGGCCGTGCTCGCGGGGCAGGCCGCGTGAGCCTTCGCGTCCTGCGTTTCGCGGTGCTCCTGGTCGCGGCGCTGCCTGTGCCGGCGCTCGCCGCCCCGGGTCCCCTCGATCCGGCCAAGACCGCCGCCCCGTCCGACAAGAAGACGACGCCGGAACTTCCGAGCCCCTATACGCCGAACTATTCCCGGGGCGCCGTGCCGCCCAATAGCGGCCAGCCGGCCGACCTCGCCTACGGCGCGTACCAGCGCGGCCAGTACGTCACCGCATTCCGGGAGGCGACCAAGCGCATTGAGGCGAATCCCAAGGATGCGGCGGCGATGACGCTGCTGGGCGAGCTCTACAACCAAGGTCTCGGCGTCAAGCAGAACCCCGTGAAGGCGGCCGAATGGTATCGCCTCGCCGCCGCCCAGAACGACGCCGCCGCGATGTCCTCGCTCGGTTTGATGGCGCTCGACGGGCGCGGCATGCCCAAGGACCCGAAGGCCGGCCGGCGCTGGCTGGAACAGGCCACCGCCAACGGCTCGGCCACGGCGGCCTACAATCTCGGCCTGATCCTGATCGGCACCGGCGCCACCGCCGACGAGGCGGCGGCCGCCGCGCAGTTCCGCAAGGCCGCGGAGGCCGAGATCGGCCCGGCCCAGCACGATCTGGGCGTGCTTTATCTCCAGGGCCGCGGCGTCCCCAAGGATGCCAGCCAGGCGGCCCAGTGGTTCCGGCGCGGCGCCGATAACGGCGATCTCGCCAGCGAGGTCGAGTACGCGATCCTGCTGTTCAACGGCAACGGCGTGACCAAGGACGAGCGCTCGGCCGCCCGCTACTTCCTGCACGCGGCCTCCCGCGGCAACGCCATCGCGCAGAACCGCGTCGCCCGGCTCTACGCGGTCGGCCGCGGCGTCGCCAAGAACCCGATCGAGGCCGCGGCCTGGAATCTTGCCGCCGCCGCGCAGGGCTTGTCCGACGCCTGGCTGGACCAGACCCTGTCGGGCCTCTCCAGCGACGAGCGCACCCGCGCCGAGCGGCTGGCGAACGAGCGCATAGAGCAACGGTAGCGCTGGGGCGGGAAGAGCCGGACCGTACGGGTTGGACCTCTCCCACCCACGCCCTCATCCTGAGGTGCCCGGCGATCGAAGATCGCGGGGCCTCGAAGGAGGCCTCCGCTACGCTTCGGCACCTCAGGATGAGGTGTTCTGTTTGAAAGGCGTTCGCCAGGCGAACAGACCGGCAGCCTACCCCTCCGCCTTTGACCAATCGACGCCGGCTTCGAGCTCCGGAAGCAGGACCACGCTCTCCTGCTCGTTCGGGTCGGTCCGGGCGATCACCGCGGTCACCGGTTCGGTCTGGCTGCGGTTGTAAGGCAGGTGCGGAACGTCGGCGGCGATGTAGACGAACTCGCCGGCGCCAGCGATCACGTGGTGCTCCAGGCGCTCGCCCCAGAAGCAGCCCGAGATGCCGGACAGGACGTGGATCGCGGTCTCGTGCGATTCGTGCTTGTGGGCGTGAGCGCGCTCGCCGGGCGGGATCTCCAGGAGCTGGAGATGCAAGGCCTTGGCGCCCACCGCCTCCGCCGAGATGGCCGGGCGGTAGATATGGCCCTGCTTGCCGCGGAACGGCGCGCTCTCGCGCAGCACCACCAGGCCCGGCTTCCGGGTCTCGAATTCGTCGCTCATCATTCCCCCACCTTGAATGCGGCATCCACGGGGATCTGCATGCCGTTGACCAGGGCATTGGTCTGGTTCGCCATGCCGACCACCGCCAGGAACTCGCCGTGCTGCTCCGGGGTCAGGCCCTTCGCGCCCGCCGCCGCGGTGTGCGAGTGGATGCAATAGGGGCAGCCATTGGCGATCGAGACCGCGATATAGACCAGCTCCTTGGTCAGCGGGTCGAGGCTGCCCGGTCCCATCACGGTCTTGAGGCTGGCCCAGGTCCGCTCCAGCAGGCCCGGATCGTTGGCGAGGCCGCGCCAGAAGTTGTTGACGAAATCCGAGCCGCGGGTCGCCCGGATGTCGGCGAACACCGCCCGCACCCGCGGATCGGCCTCCGCCTCGGCGTCGCTCAACAGCTTCACGGTGGCCATTGATCCCCTCCCCGCCTCAGAGCTTGCACGCGCCCTCGAGCGCCCGGTTCTCGGCCTCGGTGAACAGCCGCGAGCGGATATGGAAGCGCTTTTCCCGGCCGTTTTCCAGCGAGAACATGCCGCCGCGCCCCGGGACCACGTCGAGCAGGATGTGGGTGTGCTTCCAGACCTCGAATTGCGAGCGCGAGATGTAGAAGTCCGCGCCGCCGACGGTGCCGAGATGGACGTCGCCGTCGCTGATGATGAAGTCGCCGACCGGGTAGCACATCGGCGAGGACCCGTCGCAGCAGCCGCCGGACTGGTGGAACATGACCGGTCCGTATTCGGAGCGAAGCTCGTCGATCAGCGCCAGAGCCGCGGGGGTGGCGGTCACCCGCAGCGGCGTCCCGTCGGCCCCGGTTTGCTCCGCGGTGGTGGCTTCTTGCGTCGAGACCGCGCTCATACTGCCCTCCCGTGCTGAGTGTTGGATATGCGTGCTGGAATTCGAATTTCCACGACGCGCAGGATTTGACCTGCTGCGAAAGCGGACATTCCCACCCCCGCCCTCATCCTGAGGTGCCGAAGCGAAGCGTCGCCGCCTCAGGATGAGGGGTTTAGAATTGGATAACCCTCGCGTCGGGATGGCGCCCCCTCCCCCGAACAAAAAACCCCGGCCGTGAGGCCGGGGTGAAGTCAGCTCGGGGAATGACCCGGACCGGAACTCAGAAGAAGCCGAGTTTCTTGGCCGAGTAGCTGACCAGCATGTTCTTGGTCTGCTGGTAGTGATCGAGCATCATCTTGTGGGTCTCGCGGCCGATGCCGGACTGCTTGTAGCCGCCGAAGGCCGCATGGGCCGGATAGGCGTGGTAGCAGTTCGTCCAGACGCGGCCGGCCTGGATCGCCCGGCCGAAGCGGTAGGCGCGGGTGCCGTCGCGGGTCCAGATGCCGGCGCCGAGGCCGTAGAGGGTGTCGTTGGCGATCGACAGCGCGTCGGCATCGTCCTTGAAGGTCGTGACCGACAGGACCGGGCCGAAAATCTCCTCCTGGAAGATCCGCATCTTGTTGTGGCCGCGGAACACCGTCGGCTTCACGTAGAAGCCCTCGGCCAGCTCGCCGTCCTTGACGTTGCGCTCACCGCCGGTGAGCAGCTGCGCGCCTTCCTGGCGGCCGATATCGATGTAGCTGAGGATCTTCTCCATCTGCTCGCCCGAGGCCTGGGCGCCGATCATCGTGGCGGGATCCAGCGGCGAGCCCTGGGTGATCGCCTCGACCCGCTTGATCGCCCGCTCCATGAAGCGGTCGTAGATCGACTCGTGCACGAGCGCGCGGCTCGGGCAGGTACAGACCTCGCCCTGGTTGAGGGCGAACATGGTGAAGCCTTCGAGGGCCTTGTCGAAGAAGTCGTCGTCCTCGTTGGCCACGTCGGCGAAGAAGATGTTCGGCGACTTGCCGCCCAGCTCCAGGGTCACCGGGATCAGGTTCTGCGAGGCGTATTGCATGATCAGGCGGCCGGTGGTGGTCTCACCGGTGAACGCGATCTTGGCGATGCGCGGCGAGGAGGCCAGCGGCTTGCCGGCCTCGAGGCCGAAGCCGTTGACGATGTTGATCACACCCGGGGGCAGCAGGTCGGCCAGCAGCTCCATCACCACGAGGATCGAGGCGGGGGTCTGCTCGGCGGGCTTGAGCACGACGCAATTGCCGGCCGCGATCGCCGGGGCGAGCTTCCAGACGGCCATCAGGATTGGGAAGTTCCACGGGATGATCTGGCCGACGACGCCGAGCGGCTCGTGGAAATGGTAGGCCACCGTGTCGTGGTCGATCTCGGAGATCGAGCCCTCCTGCGCGCGGACGCAACCGGCGAAGTAGCGGAAATGGTCGATCGCCAGGGGGATGTCGGCGTTGGTCGTCTCGCGGATCGGCTTGCCGTTGTCCCAGGTCTCAGCGAGCGCGATCAGATCGAGGTTCTCCTCCATCCGGTCGGCCATCTTGTTGAGGATGCGGGCGCGCTCGGCCGGGGCGGTGCGGCCCCAGGCTTCCTTGGCCGCGTGGGCGGCGTCCAACGCCTTGTCCACGTCGGCGGCATCGGAGCGGGCCACCTCGCAGATGACCTTGCCGGTAATCGGCGAGGTGTTCTCGAAATAGCGACCGGCGGTCGGGGCGACCCATTGGCCGCCGATGAAATTGTCGTAGCGGGCCGAGAAGGGTGACTTCGTCCGGGCGTCGCCGAGGAATTCCGGCTTGTTCATGGCTCTGTTCCCTCCATAAGCCCCGGCCTCGCGAACCGCGGCTCTTGGGCTGAAGCTGGTACGCGGACCGCCGCTTATCTCAGGTCGGTCCGGTTCGGCTCGGATGGCAGCCAATGGCTTTTGGCCTGCCGAATCAAGGTGGACTTTTGGCCAGTGCGCGAGTGGGGCGAGTCTACGCCCTCCTGTTCAGGATCGCGAGGGGACAATTTTGGACCGGTTCTGAAGTGCACGGCAGCCATGCGAAGACCGGCCCGCCGCGGCGCCCGGCCGACGATTGCTCGGCCAACACTGTCGCATTCCCGAAAAGACGGTATGCTGACCTTGAGCGTTAGCTTGGCCGACGCTTGAGACGGTTCTCAGGGGCCCAGGGCGAACGGCAGAGCGAGCATCGCCACGGGCAACGCCGCGACCGCGGCGGCTCGCAGCCAGGCCGGCCGATAGGACATCACCGCCACGACCAGCAGCGCCCCCCCGGTCAGCCCGCCGATCCACTGCACCGGCCCGAAATTCCAACCGCTGCAGGCGACCGCTGCGGCGAAGGCCACCGCGAGTCCAGACCATCCGGCTGCCCGCAGGCTCCGGATGCGCGCCCGCGGCGCGGGGACCCGGAATGCGGCGCGGTGGTGCCGGTCGAGGCTGAGCGCCAGGGCGGCGAAGCTCGAGAAGCTGAGGCAGAGGCTCAGGGCGAGCGCGGAAGCGGTCACGCTTCCACCGCCCTGGACAGGGTCGGCCGGGCGACCCGCGACCGTTCAGGCCGCTTGGCCGCCAGCCGCGCGCCGACGGCGAGCAGGATGGCGACCGCCAGCATCGCTGCGTCGAAGCCGAGGAACCGCGCCTGGCCCACCGTGATCGCGTCGGCGATCGGGATGGCCAGGAAGGCGAGCGCCGCGATCCCCAAGGCGAACGGCCAGGCCTTGGCCTTCGGGTATAGGGACGCCACCAGGGCGGCGAGGATCCAGGCGGCGAAGAAGGCGCGCACCTCCCAGCCGGCGCGCTCGGCGAGGTCGAGGGGCAGCAGGCGATTGGCCATGAAATAGGCGGCCAGACCCGTGGGCAGGCCGGCGATGGTGCCGAGGTTGAGGACCCGCACCAGGCGCAGGCCGAAGCCCGCCGGATTCGCGCCCTTCGGCGCCCGCGCGACGGTCCAGAGTACGAGGCCGGACGCGATGGTCGCCGCACCCATGATTCCGCAGAGGAAGAACAGCGCCCGCAGCGGCGCGGCGGCGAAATGCGCCTCGTGCAGGCCGACCATCACGGCGCCGGTGCGGGTCGCCGCGCCGACCTCGCCGGTGCGCGACAACTCGGCGCCGGTATCGCCGGCATAGACGATCTGCGGATGCAGATGTGCCAGGCCGGGGGGCTCCTCGAAGAACGCGGTGACGCTCGCGGCCGCATCGCCCGGCATCGTGACCATCACGAGCTCGGGCGCCTCGCCGTGGGCCGCCATCGCCCGGGTGACGATGTCGCCGAGCGGCATCAGGCTGCCGGGCTGGCCCGCGGGCTTGCGCGTCGCCGCCATGATTCCGGATTCGGCGTAATAGGCCCGGATATCGTGCTGGTAGGCCACCTTCACGCCCCAGGGCATCAGCATCGGCCCCAGCTCGATGAGGCCGGTATAGACGATCATCAGGTGGAACGGCAGCGCCAGCACGCCGACGACGTTGTGGGCATCGAGCCAGCCGCGCTGAGCCGACTTGTCCCGCCGGAAGGTGAAGAAGTCCGCGAAGATGCGCCGATGGGTGATGATCCCGGTGATCAACGAGATCAGCAGGATCATCGCGCAGGTCCCGACGATCCAGCGTCCCCAGATCGGCGGCAGGCTCAGCTCGAAATGGAAGCGGTAGAGGAAATCGCCGCCCCGGGTGTCGCGCGCCTGAGATGCCTCGCCGGTGGCGGGATCGAGCAGCGCGTGGTGATACGGTCCGGCCGGATGGTTCCACCAATAGACCTCGGTCGACGGGTGCTCCGTGGTCGGAAGCTTCACGGACCAGGCCAGCGCATCGGGCATCTGCCGCTTCAGATAGGCCGCGGCGCGGGTCGCCGCCGTCGCCGGATCGGCCGTCGGCTCGCTGAGCTCCGGCCGCATCCAGTGCGAGATCTCAGCGCGGTAGTAGCTCGCGGTACCGGTGACGAAGATCGCGAACAGCACCCAGCCGACCACGAGGCCGGACCAGGTGTGCAGCCACGCCATCGACTGGCGGACGCTCTTTCCGGGCCGGCTCATGAGGCCACCGCCGCCGAGAACGCCCCGGCGAGCCACAGGCCCCCGGCCAGCAAGGCCGCAATGCCTCCGAGGACCAAAGCCGCACGCGCCAGATTCCGCGCGGCGAAGACCCAGACGACCGCGCCGGCCATGATCGCGAAGCTCGCCAGCGTGCCCGTCGAGACCGCCTCGGATCGCGCCATCGGCAGGATCAAAGCCAGCAGAGCAGCCGACAAGGCCGCAACGCCGTAACCGCCGACAGCGGCCAGCACCACGCGCCCGGCCACCGCCAGACGGTAGGTCAGCCCCGGCATCGAGCGGGCGCTCATCGCACGGTCTCCCGATTTCGTGATCCCATATCGCGGCCTAGCAGCGGCCGACCGGGACTCGCAACGGCTATGTTTGGGAACGATTCCAGTGTGGCGAGAGCCGCTTAGGCGGCCGGCCGATAGCCGCGACCGCCGGCTACCGGTTCATCCCGCCGCGCGCTGGATTTGTGCTTTCAACGGCGAATCGGTTCGCGCCCATCCGCCCTTTGCCCGACCTCAGCGTGTTCCGCCGACGCCGCTCCGGCTCGATCGCTGCAGCGCGGCCGCCGCGTCACGCGCGCTCGGCGGCAGATCCGGGCCGCTCTCGTTGCGGCCGGATTCGGCGCCCGGTCCGGTCGCGGGGGCGACGAAGCTGCGGTCGCACCCCTTGCCCCAGGAATAGCCGGCATTCACCCCGGCATAGAAGCCGCTGAAATCCTCAGCCCGCGCGGCCGCGTTACCCAGGATGAGGAGGATCGCGGGCATCAACACAGTACGCATGGCGGTCCCGAAACGCAGAAGGCGGCGCCCCCGGTTCGGGGACGCCGCCTTCCAGCATTCTCACGGATCGCGGCAGCAAGACGGCCGCGAAACCGATCAATCTTCGACGTTGATGCTCGAAGCTTCGCGACCCTTCTGGCCCTCGACGACGCCGAGGGTGACCTGCTGACCTTCGGCCAGCGATTCGAGGCCGGCGCGGGACAGAGCCGAACGGTGGACGAACACGTCCTTGCCGCCGTCATTGACCGAGACGAAGCCGAAGCCCTTGGCGGGATCGTACCACTTCACGGTGCCGCTCATCTCGACCGACGGGCCGGAGGCTGCACGGCCACCGCCGCTGAAGCCGCCGCCGGCACCACCGCCGTAGCCGCCACCGCCGCCGTAACCGCCGCCGCCACCACCGTAGCCGCCGCCACCGCCGAAGCGCTCGCCGCCGAAGCCGCCGGTGCGCGGGCGCATCTCACGCCGGGGCGCGGGCGCCTCGGCCGTGGACGTGTCGACGCTGGTGACGCTCGTGACCTGCGGACCCTTCTGACCCTGCGCCGTGGTGACCGTCAGCCGGGTGCCCGGCATCAGGTCGGCGTGGCCAGCAGCCTCGACGGCGCGGATGTGGAGGAAGGCATCGCCCGAACCGTCGCCGAGTTCGACGAAGCCGAAGCCCTTCTCCTTGTTGAACCACTTGACCGTCGCATCACGCTCCGGCCCGGTTGCCACCGGTGCCGCGCCGCCGCGGGCCGGGCCACGGTCGAAACCGCCACCGCCGAAACCGCCACCGCCGCCGCCACCACCGAAACCACCACCGCCGTATCCGCCGCTGGGGGGAGCCTGATCAGGCCATCTCGGCTCGCCAGCCTCGTCGAAGCCGCGCTTCTGCGGCCCCCTGAAATCACGACCACGTCCCATCGAAAGCTCGCAAAAACCGTCCGCCGCCCTGGTCTCGAATACCGCGTGCGCGCCATCCCAGACAGCCCACGCCCCGCACTATCATTACCCCCGGTCGCGGTAACCAAGAATAACGCCCCAGTCCTGACGCAATCGGGCCTTGACCGCAAGGACCTTCTTGGCCAAGACGCGCCGGTTTCGTTACTTTCTTGCGGCAAACAACGCAGGGCGACGGGACGGCTCGTCGTGGCGTTCGCCTTGCCGACGAGGGCGTTAGCGAAACGCAAAGGCTGTTGGGCTAGACTCGCGTCGCGCCCCGTAACGGCACCCGGCCATGATCGCGACCCCGACATTCCCCGATCTCTCGGCCCTCGTCGTGGACGAGAGCCTCTACATCCGGCGAATCGTGCGCGACATGCTCATGCGGGTCGGCATCAAGCGCGTGCTCGAGGCGCCGGACGGCGCTGAGGCCCTCGGGGTGCTGGCCGAGAGCAAGCCCGATATCAGCATCATCGATTGGGACCTGTCGATTCTGTCGGGGGAAGAGTTCATCCGTCTGGCCCGTACCCCGACCACCTCCCCCTGCCCGACCATCCCGATCATCCTGATGCTCGCCCAGCCGCGCCGGAACGTGGTCGACCGCGCGGTGGCGCTGGGGGTCAACGAGATCATCGCGAAGCCGTTCTCGCCCAAGACCCTGTGGTCCCGGCTCGATGAGGTCATCAACCGGCCCCGCCCCTATTCGCAGGTGAAGAGCCTGCTGCGGCCGATCCCGCGCCGGACCAGCGCCATGAAGGCGGTCGCCTGAGTACGGTCTCGATCGGACGTTGCAGTTCCCGACCGACCCTGTAGGGTCTTTCACCAAGAATGGCCGAGCGCGACGCTCATGGCCGACCCGAAGGACCGACGGCCGCGCCGATGAGGGACGAGACCGCCGCGGCCGCGCCGTCCCGCCCATCGACCGGCGCAGCGCCGCTCCAGACTTCGGCCCCGCTGCCGGGCCGCGACCGGCGTCGCGTTGCCTACGCGGCGCTGGATCTCGGCACCAACAATTGCCGCCTGCTGATCGCCGAGCCGACCTTCAGCGGCTTCCGGGTGATCGACGCGTTCTCGCGCATCGTCCGGCTCGGCGAGGGGCTGGGCACCTCGGACCGGCTGAACGAGGCGGCGATCGAGCGGACCGTCGAGGCCCTGCGCATCTGCCGAACCAAGATGCAGACCCGGGGCGTCCGGCGCGCCAAGGTGATCGCCACCGAGGCCTGTCGCCTCGCGGTGAACGGCGCGGCCTTCGTCGACCGTGTCCGCCGCGGCGTCGGGCTCGATCTCGAGATCGTCGACCGGCAGACCGAGGCGTATCTGGCGGTCACCGGTTGCGCGGCGCTCGCCGACCCGGCGGCCGAATCCGTGGTCATTTTCGACATCGGCGGCGGCTCCACCGAGATCGCCTGGCTCGACGGCGAGGCCGCCAACCCATCCACCGACCCGACGCTGCGGATCCGCGCCTGGGATTCCCTGCCGGTGGGCGTGGTGACCCTGGCCGAGCGCCATGGCGGGGCCGAGGTGACCCGGCGGATGTTCGAGGGCATGGTCGAGGAGGTGGCGGAAAAGCTGTCCGCCTTCGCGATCCGCGCGGCGGCCGCGGCCACGGCGCCGCATTTCCACCTGCTCGGCACCTCCGGCACCGTGACCACCATCGCCGCCATGCACCTGCGCCTGGCGCGCTACGAGCGGCGGCGCGTCGACGGGTTGTGGATGAGCGACCACGAGGTCTCGACGGCGATCGACGACCTGCTCGACACCCGCCTGGAGCAGCGGGCCGACAATCCCTGCATCGGACGGGACCGGGCGGATCTGGTACTGGCGGGCTGCGCGATCCTGGAAGCGATCCGGCGGGCCTTCCCGTCGGACCGCCTGCGCATCGCCGACCGGGGCCTGCGCGAGGGATTGCTGATGAACATGATGCGGGAGGACGGCGTCTGGAACCGGAAGGCCGTTCGATGAGGATTCGGCGATGACGGACCGGCGCGGGGGCGCGGGCTCCACCGGGGGCGTGCGCGGCGACCTCAAGCAACGGGTGAAGACCGGCCGCGGCCGGACCCTGTCGCAGAAGCGCTGGCTGGAGCGTCAGCTCAACGATCCCTACGTCGCCCGGGCCAAGCGCGAGGGCTATCGCTCACGCGCGGCCTACAAGCTGATCGAGATCGACGAGCGCTACAAGCTGTTGCGGCCGGGCCAACGCGTGGTCGATCTCGGCGCCGCGCCCGGCGGCTGGTCGCAGGTCGCGGCGCGGATCGTCGGGGCGACGGGGCGGGTCGTGGGCATCGATTTGCTCGAGATCGAGCCGATGGCGGGCGTCGAGTTCATCACCCTCGACTTCCTCGATCCCGAGGCGCCGGAAAAGCTGACGACGCTGCTCGGCGGCCCGGCCGACCTCGTCCTGTCCGACATGGCCGCCAACGCCACCGGCCACAAGAAGACCGACCACCTGCGGATCATCGGCCTGGCCGAGACCGCCGCCGAGTTCGCCCGGGAGATCCTGGCCCCGGGGGGGGCCTACCTGGCCAAGGTGCTGCAGGGCGGCACCGAGAACGCCCTGCTGGCCGACCTGAAGCGCGATTTCACCGCCGTGCGCCACGTGAAGCCGGCAGCCAGCCGCTCCGACTCGAGCGAGCTCTACGTGCTGGCCACCGGCTATCGCAGCGTCGCCGCCCGAGCCGCGACGGCCGACGAGGCCTGACCCCGCCCCGATGCTGCTCGCTTGGGCGCTGTCGCTGGTCAATCCCGCGCCGCTGCGCCTGCGCCGGCGCGGCTACGTCCGACAAAGCGGCCTGCTCCACGCCCGGTCCCGCCGCTGCCGCGCCGCCTGGGCGCCGCACCTCGCGCGGGCGCGCGGTGTCATCCTCGCCGCCGCGGAGGCGACGGTGGGCCGGGGTTCGGCGGTGGTGCTGGGCTCCGGGCTCCTCGACGACGTGCCGCTCGATGCGCTGGCAAAGCTGTTCGACCGGGTGACCCTGGTGGACGCGGTGCATCCCTGGCCGGCGCGGCTCGCCGCCCGGCGGCACGGCAACGTCGCCCTCATGACCGCCGAGATCAGCGCCGGGCTGACGGATCCGGACCTCGCAAAACTCTGCGCGGCCGCCGACCTGATCGTCTCGGCCAACCTCCTGTCGCAGCTGCCGATCGTCCCAATCGAGGCCTACGAGGCAAGGGGCCTGGAGGCACCGCCGCGGCTCGGCACGCAGATCGTCGAGACCCATCTCGCCGCCCTCAACTGGCTGGCGGGCCATGTGGAGCGGATCTGCCTCATCACCGACACGGTCCAGCGTGCGGAGGACCGGGCCGGGCGGGTGACCGACAGTCTCGACGTGATGTTCGGCGTGATGCTGCCGCCGCCGGTCGAGGCCTGGGATTGGGAGCTCGCGCCGTTCGGCGAGGTCAGCCGGCGCCGCCGGCTGATCCATCGCGTCCACGCCTATCCGGATTGGCGCGCCGCCCGGGGCTGATCGGCTTTCGGGTTGTGGGCCGACAGGGTCATTGCGAGCGGTGCGACGCGGCCCAGGGCGGCGCGCGGTCCCGAAATGCAGCGCATCGCTGGTTCGCTTCGCGGACGCGCGCAATGAATGGGAGCGGTGCATCGAAAAGGAAAAAAGCCGCCCCGGTTGCCCGGGGCGGCTTTGTCTGACGGCGACGGCGCTCCGATTTACTCGGTCGGCGCGTCCTCGGTGGGCGTGCGCGCCTCACCCTCCTCCGGGGCGATCCCCTCGAAGCGCGGCCGGCGGCGGCGACGCGGCTTCACGGGCGCCTCTTCGGCCGCGGCCTCGGGGGCCGGGGTGGAAGCCGGCTGCTCGACCGGCGTCGTCGCGGCCACGGGGCGCGGCGGCGTCATCAGGAAAGCCGGCAGGCTCGCCGGATCCTCTGCGGTGACCGGAGCCGGGGCTGCCTCGCGACGGCGCTCGCGGCGGGGCGCGGGCTCGGCCTGACGCGGCGTCTCGGCGCGGGGGGCAGCCTCGCCCCGGGGCTCGGCGGACCGGCGCGGCGGACGCTCCTCCGAGCGAGCCTCGGCCCGGCTCTCCTGCGATCGGTTCTCGGGCTGGCGAGCCTCCGGCCGCGCGGTCTCGGAGCGCCCGGACTCGTAGCGGTTCTGGTCGCCGCGGGAATCCTGACGGTTGTCCTGGCGGTCCTGGCGGTAATCCTGCCGGCCGTAATCCTGGCGCGCGTCCTGCCGGTTCTCTTGCCGACCGTCCTGCCGATTGTCCTGCCGATTGTCTTGGCGATCCTGCCGGTAGTCCGGGCGCTGGTAATCCTGCCGCGGCGAATCCTGGCGCTGGTAGTCCTGCCGGGGCTGATCCTGCCGCCGGTAATCCTGCCGGCCGTTGTTGTCGAACCGGCGCTGGTCCCGGTTCTGGAACCGGTCTCGGCCCTGCTGGCGGCCGTCCTGGTTCGGCTCCTGGCGCATCTCGTAGGGCTGAGGCTGCTGGCCGGGATCGTTGTCGTCGTAGCCGTTATAGGCGTGGCCGTTCGGGCCCGAGCCGTTGCCCTGGCCCTCGTCGTCACCCTCGTCCATCTCGTCGTCGTAGGCGCGACTGGCATAGCCGCCGGTATTGGCCGGGCGAGTCTGCTCCTGGGCGCCGGAGACGATCCGGAAATAGTGTTCGCCGTGCTGGAAATAGTTTTCGGCCGCGACGGGGTCGCCGGCCGCCTGCGCGTCGCGGGCGAGCTGCGCGTACTTGTCGGCGATGTGCTGCGCCGTGCCGCGAATTTTGACGTCTGGGCCGTTGGATTCGTACGAGCGCGTCAGCGGATTCGGACCTTTCGGCCGGTTGCGGCCGCGCATCCGTCGATTCTGGTTTGGTCTCATCGGTCTTCAGTGACCCTCGTTCACGCAAACGACGTTCTTCGGGGCGCCCGGCGTCGATCTTCAGACGCGCTCCGGCCAAATGCACCCGGTGGAGCCGCACGTATGACCGCTCCGCGGTCCGCGCGTCTGCCTGACCATCCCTCAGCACCGCGCGCCCGGGCACAGACGCCAGAAACCAGTCGATTGTCAGGTTCGAGTGCTGTCGAACCGCCGCGCAGTCGCACGCGCGCTCAAGTCCAACGGTACGGGGGATCAGCGAACCAAGCGGCGACCAGAGATCGTCACCGACCTTACAGTCGTCCGTCTTAACGAACCGTTCGCGAT
The DNA here is from genome assembly GCF_000272495.1 of Methylobacterium sp. GXF4. Classification (NCBI taxonomy): domain Bacteria; kingdom Pseudomonadati; phylum Pseudomonadota; class Alphaproteobacteria; order Hyphomicrobiales; family Methylobacteriaceae; genus Methylobacterium; species Methylobacterium sp. GXF4. The sequence goes on from NZ_AKFK01000090.1 coordinate 29,889, forward strand.
CTTCAAGCGGAGTCTAGCGTTCCCAAGGAGATGCAACAAGCATTTTCTCAACGCACCGATCGTCGTTGCCGAGTTAGGCATCCGTGTGGCCGGAAGAAAGACCCGGTGAGAGGCTGAATGCCAGCACCCGGTCGTGGCCCGCGAGGTCCCGGCTGAGCCCGCGATCGGCGAAGCCGGACCCGCGCGCGAGGGCGCGGACGGCGTCGGCCTGGTCGTAGCCGATCTCGAACAGAAGCGTCCCGCCCGGTGCCAGCAGCGCGCGCGCCCGCACGCCCTCCAGGATACGCCGGTAGGCGTCGAGCCCGTCCGGGCCGCCATCGAGGGCCGCGCGGGGATCGTGCTGGCGGACGTCCCGGTCGAGATGCGCGATGAGATCCTGCGCGATGTAGGGCGGGTTCGACACCACGAGGTCGAAACCGCCCAGAAGGGCATCGCACCAATCTCCCGCCACGAACGCAGCCCGGCTGCCGACCCCGTTCGCCACGGCATTGTGATGTGCCGCGCGCAAGGCGCCCGGCGAGCGGTCGAGGCCGATCCCGAATGCGTTCCGCAATTCGCTCAGGAGCGCCACCAGGATGCAGCCCGAGCCGGTGCCGAGGTCGAGGCAGCGCAGGGGCGCCGTCCGGTCCGGTACGGATGCCAGCGCCGTCTCGACGAGGATCTCGGTATCGGGGCGCGGGACCAGCGTCTCGGGCGCCAGCTGGAACGGGAGGCCCCAGAATTCCCAGGCGCCGAGGATGCGCGCCACAGGCTCGCCGGTGAGCCGCCGCGCGAGGGCGGCGTCGAGGCGTCTCGCCTCGTCCGCGCCGAGGCTTTCGTCGCCGTCGAGCAGGAGGTCGCGGGTCTCGAGGCCGAGAAGGCCCAGCATCAGGAAGCGCGCGTCGCCCGCGGCCTCCGCGATGCCGCCCTCGCTCAGCAGGGCCGTGCCCCGGCGCAGGGCCGCCCGGCGCGTCAGGCCCAGGCTGGTATCGCCCGTCACGGCGCCGCTCAGGCCATGCCCTCGGAGGCCAGCAATTCGGCCTGGTGCTCGGTGATCAGGGCGTCGACCACCTCGTCGAGCGCCGTGCCGGCCATCACCTCCTCCAGCTTGTAGAGGGTCAGGTTGATGCGGTGGTCGGTCACCCGCCCCTGCGGGAAGTTGTAGGTACGGATCCGCTCGCTGCGGTCGCCGGACCCAACCTGCGCGCGCCGGTCGGCGGCCCGGGCCGAATCCTTGGCGGTCCGCTCGGCGTCGTAGAGCCGGGCGCGCAGCAGGGCCATGGCGCGGGCGCGGTTCTTGTGCTGCGAGCGCTCTTCCTGGACGAACACCACGATGCCCGTGGGCAGATGGGTGATGCGGATCGCCGACTCGGTCTTGTTGACGTGCTGTCCGCCGGCACCCTGGGCGCGCATCGTGTCGATCTTCAGGTCGGCGTCGTTGACGACGATATCGACCTCCTCGGCTTCCGGCAGCACCGCCACGGTGGCCGCCGAGGTATGGATGCGCCCCTGCGTCTCGGTGTTGGGCACCCGCTGCACCCGGTGGGCGCCGCTCTCGAACTTCAGGCGCGCGAACACGCCCTTGCCCTTCACCTCGGCCACGACCTCGCGGAAGCCGCCGACCGTGCCCTCGCTCTCGGAGATCACCTCGACCCGCCAGCCCTTCGACTCGGCGTATTTCGCGTACATCCGGAACAGGTCGCCGGCGAACAGGGCTGCCTCGTCGCCGCCGGTGCCGGCCCGGACTTCCAGGATCGCGCTCTTCTCGTCGGCCGCGTCCTTGGGCAGCAGCATGAGCTGGAGCGCCCGGTGGGTCTCCTCGAGCCGCTCCTGGGCCTCAGGCTTCTCGTCGGCAGCCAGGGCGCGCATCTCCGGATCGGTGCCCGGCTCGTCGATCATCGCCTCGAGATCCGCCAGGTTCGCGAGCGCAGCCCGGTACGTGCGGATCGCGTCCACCACGGGATCGAGGTCCGACAGTTCCCGCGACAGCTGGATCACGGTCTCGGATTCACCCTCGCCCGTGGCGAGTTGCGCGGTGACGAATTCGTGCCGCGCCAGGATGGCGTCGAGGCGCTCGGTGGGAAAGGGGATCATCGCCCGTGTTTCTGCAGGTTTTGACGTCCGGCGTTCCGGGCCGGGCGGGGTCTCGTCTCAGGGGGCGAGCGCGGGATCAGGGAGCTGACCGACGCGGCGAGACAGGTCCCCTACCCGACACCGCTTCCCTTCGAGAGCGGAGGCCGCCGCGCATCGACCGAAATCGTCGTGGCTTTGCCGTACAACCCCGGCCGAACCTTCGGCAAGGGTCGCATGACGGGTTAGATAGGTACGCCGTGGGCATGCGCGAAGGCGGTGAGCGCCGGGCGCAGGGAATCGCCGTCCTGCATCCGGGCCATCTCGGTCTCGATCAGCTCCGAGACCGCACCCGCATGGAGGCTCAGCACCATCGCCTTGACCGGGCCGATGGCGGCCGGCGACATCGACAGGCTGCGGTAGCCGAGGCCGATCAGCGCCATGGCGTCGAGCGGCCGTCCACCGATCTCGCCGCAGACCGTCACCGGGCAGCCAGCGGCATTGGCCCGTTCGGCGATCAGCCGGAACGCGCGCAGGGCCGCGACGCAGAGCGGATCGAACCGGTCGGCGACCCGGCGGTTCTCGCGGTCGACCGCGAACAGGAACTGCATCAGGTCGTTCGAGCCGACGGAGAGGAAGTCGGCCTCCCGGGCGATCTCGTCGATCTGGAACAGGAGCGAGGGCACCTCGACCATCGCGCCGAGGCGGCACTCGGTGGGCAGCTGGTAGCCGTGGCGGCGCAGATAGGCCTTCTCGCGCTCCACGATGCCGCGGGCGCGGACGAACTCGTCCACGGTGGCGACCATCGGGAACATGATCTTGAGCGGGTCGCCGTCGGCGGCCTTCAGGAGCGCCCGCAACTGCATCCGCAGGAGGGCTGGCCGGTCGAGGCCGATCCGGATCGCCCGCCAGCCGAGCGCCGGGTTCTCCTCCTCGAGCTTGGCCATGTAGGGCAGGATCTTGTCGCCGCCGATATCGAGGGTCCGGACCGTCACGGGCTTGCCGGCCGAGGCGACGAACACCTTGCGGTACAGCTCCTGCTGCTCCGCGGCCGATGGCATCCGCTGGGCGACCATGAACTGCAATTCGGTGCGGAACAGGCCGACGCCCTCGGCTCCGGTCTCGTGCAGGTGGCTGAAATCGACCAGCAGGCCGGCATTGAGCTGCAGGGCCACCCGCACCCCGTCCCGGGTCTGGGCCGGCACGTCGCGCAGCGCGCGATACTGTTCCTGCCGGCGGGCGCGCAGCCGCACCATCTCGGCATAGGCGGCCTCGACCTCCGGGCCCGGCCGGACATGAACCTCGCCGGCCACACCGTCGACGATGATGGCGTCGCCCGCGTCGCACAGGGCCGAGGCGTTCTCGACCTCGCCCACCGCCGGGATGCCGAGCGCCCGGGCGACGATGGCGACGTGGCTGGTCGGCCCGCCCTCCTCCAGCACGATGCCGCGCAGGGTCGAGGAATCGTAGTCGAGTAGCGCCGCCGGGCCCATGGTGCGCGCCACCAGGATGGCGTTCTCGGGCAGGACCACGATCCCGGCCGCCTCGGGGCCGATCAGGGCCCGCAGCAACCGGTTGGCAAGGTCGTCGAGATCGTGCAGGCGCTCGCGTAGATACGGGTCCGACTGGCGCATCATCCTGGCGCGATTGTCCGATTGCACCCGCTCGACCGCGGCCTCGGCGGTCAGGCCCGAGGCCACCGCCTCGCGCATGCGCCGGAGCCAGCCCTTGTCGTGGGCGAACATCCGGACGGTCTCCAGCACCTCGCGCGATTCGGCGGTACCGATCCGGTCGCCGCGCTCCACGAGCGCGTCGATGGCCGAGCGGACCTCCTCGATTGCCGCGTCGAGCCGCGCGACCTCGCGCTCGACATTCTCGGCGATCAGCGTCTTCACCACGACGCGAGGCTCGTGAAGTACCACGTGCCCGAGGCCGATCCCGTCGGCCAGCGCGATGCCGCGCGCGACCACCGGCCGGCGGGCGGCGGTGCCGGCATCCGGCGCCAGGCCCTCCAGCTCGCCGGAGGCGATCATCTCCGAGAGCACCATCGCGGTGGTCTGGAGCGCCTCGATCTCCTCCTCGGAATAGACCCGGTAGGTCTTGTTCTGGACGGTGAGCACGCCGAGCGTGTTGCCGGCCCGCAGCAGCGGCACGCCCAGGAAGGCGTGGTAGGCCTCTTCCCCGGTCTCCGGCCGGTACGAGAAGGCCGGGTGGTTCTGGGCGTCCGAGAGGGAGAGCGGCTCGGCGGTGCGGGCGATCAGGCCGACGAGGCCCTCGTCGGCGTGCATCCGCGTCAGGTGCACCGCCTCACGGTTGAGGCCTTCGGTGGCAAACAATTCGAGGGTGTTGTCGTCCCGCAGGACGTAGACCGAGCAGACCTCGGCGACCACGTTGGCGGCGATCAGGACGACGATGCGGTCGAGGCGCGCCTGGGGGCTGACCGGCTCCGCCATCGCTTCGCGGAGGCGGCGCAGCAGCAGGCGCGGGCCTCCGGGCGCAGCGGGCATCGGTTCGTCGTTCCAACGTGGCGAGTGGCCTTGGCGTCGACCACCCTGCAACCTTGGCGCCACCATCGAAACGGAAGGCGCCCGATGGACCGTGCCGCATACCCCAGAGCACCTCTGGGATCGGCGGACCGGCCCGTGACTGTTCTAGTTCAAGACACCCGATCCGCTCCTGGATCCCGCCCGATGGGACACGATTCCAGGCTTTAGTCCAAGTCCTTGTTTCAGCGCGCGCCCGTCACCGAACCAGCATCCGTTCCGGCCCCAGGGCGCGCTAATCTAGACCCTCTCAGGCTCAGGCCTGATCCAGGCCGTATAGCGAGTGAAGCGTGCGCACGGCAAGCTCCGTATAGGCCGCGTCGATCAGCACGGAGAACTTGATCTCCGAGGTGGTGATCGCGCGGATGTTGATGCCCTTCTCGGCCAGAGCCCGGAACGCCTTGGCGGCGACGCCGGCATGGCTGCGCATCCCGACCCCGATCGCCGAGACCTTGACCACATCGGTGGCGCCTTCGATCTGCGCATAGCCGATCTGCGGGCTGGCCTGGTCGAGGATCGCGCGGGTGCGCTCGTACTCGGCGGCCGGGACCGTAAAGGTCATGTCGGTGGTCGACTGGTCGCCCGACACGGTCTGGATGATCATGTCGACGTTGATGTTCGCGTCGGCGAGCGGCCCGAAGATGGCGGCGGCCACGCCGGGGCTGTCCTTGACCCGGCGCAGGGTGATCTGCGCCTCGTCCCGGGAGAACGCGATCCCGGTGATGATCTGCTGTTCCACGATGTCGTCCTCGTCGCAGATGAGGGTGCCAGGGCGCGCGGCGTCCGGCGGATCGAAGGAGGACCGGACCGTGGTCGGCACCCGGTGGACCATGGCGAGTTCCACCGAGCGGACCTGCAGCACCTTGGCGCCGAGCGACGCCATCTCCAGCATTTCCTCGAAGGTCACGCGCTCCATGCGCCGGGCCTTCGGCACGATCCGCGGATCGGTGGTGTAGACCCCGTCCACGTCCGTGTAGATGTCGCAGCGCTCGGCCTGGATCGCGGCCGCCACGGCCACCGCCGAGGTGTCCGAGCCGCCGCGCCCGAGGGTGGTCACCCGGCCGGTCTCGGCATGGATGCCCTGGAAGCCGGCGATCACCGCGACCTCGCCCTTGGCGAAGCCCGCCTCGAGGTTCTTCGGGTCGATCTCGGCGATGCGGGCCGAGCCATGCGCGTCCGAGGTGACAACGGGGATCTGCCAGCCCTGCCAGGAGCGGGCCTTGAGGCCGTCCTTCTGCAGGGCGACCGCCAGCAGGCCGGCGGTGACCAACTCGCCCGAGGCCACGACGGCGTCGTACTCGCGCGGGTCGTAGAGCGGGTTGGCGTCCTTGACCCAGTCGACCAGCTCGTTGGTCTTGCCGGACATGGCCGACACGATCACGGCGACGTCGTAGCCGGCCGCGACCTCGCGGGCGACGTGGCGGGCCACGTTGCGGATTCGGTCGACGTTGGCGACGGACGTGCCGCCGAATTTCATCACCAGACGGGGCATGTTGGTTCTTCGCGGATTCCCGACGTCTGGGAGAGGGACCGCCCTGGCGGGCCCCGGACAGTGCCCGGCGGGTACAAGCGGCTCGTTGAGGTGTCAACAACCGCTCGGGCATGGCTCCGGCGTCGCGGCGACGGCCCTAGGTCAGGCGTGCTATGGCGACCCCGACAGGTCCCGCCGATAGCCCCGATCCGGATCGCGCGTCGAGCGCCCGGCGCTCGGCTATCGTCCGGACACGGCCGGCATCTTCTGGACGGAACGCGCATGGACAGGGCAGCCACGAACCCCGGGACGGACGGATTCGTCGATCGCGGCGAGGTCGCGCGATTCGACGCCCTCGCCGCCACCTGGTGGGACGAGGCGGGCCCGATGCGGGTGCTGCACCGCTTCAACCCGGTGCGGCTGGCCTATATCCGCGACGCGCTGTGCCGGCGCTTCGGCCGGGATCCGCAGACGCCATTTCCGCTGGACGGGCTGACCATCTGCGATGTCGGCTGCGGCGGCGGGGTGCTGTCCGAGCCCCTCGCCCGCCTCGGCGCTCAGGTCACCGGCCTCGATCCAGCGGAGCAGAACATCGCGGTGGCGCGCGCCCACGCCGAGTCCGCCGGTGTGCCGGTGGATTACCGCGGCGAGACCATCGAGGCCGTGGTCGCCGCCGGCCAGACCTTCGACGCGGTGCTGATCATGGAGGTGATCGAGCACGTCGCGGACATGCCCGCCTTCGTGCGCACCGCCTGCGCGGCGGTGAAGCCGGGCGGCATGCTGTTCGGCGCGACCCTCAACCGGACGATGCGCTCCTTCGCGATGGCCATCGTCGGCGCCGAATACGTGCTCGGCTGGCTGCCGCGGGGCACGCACGATTGGGAGAAGTTCGTGACGCCGGAGGAATTCGGCCGCGCGATCCGGGCGGGCGGCCTCGACGTCACCGATACGATCGGTGTCGTCTACAACCCGCTCACCGACGGCTGGCGCACCAGCCGGGACAAGGCGGTGAACTACATGGTCGCGTCCGAGCGTCGGGCCTGAACCGGAGGCTCCTTTCCCGGTTGAGACCGCAGCGGAGACCCGAACCATGCTCGAGAAGATCCCCACCGCGGTGGGCGCGGCGCTGTCCGGCCTCAAGGCCGGCATGGAGAAGACCGCCTATCACGCGGCCTTCGCCGACATCCCGGAGACGCTGCGGCTGACGAGCCCGGCCTTCGCGGACGGCGCCGACATCCCGGCGCGCTTCACCGCGGACGGGGCCGGGACCTCGCCGCCGCTCGCCTGGGAGGGATTGCCGGCCGGGGCCACGACCCTGGTCCTCCTGGTCGAGGATGCCGGCAGCCCGACGCCGCAACCGCTCGTTCACCTGATCGTGTGGAACCTGTCGATCGCCGCCGGAAGCCTCGCGAAAGGGGCGTTGCCGAGCCCGGATCAGCGGTCCGGCAGCTTCAGCCTCGGCCAGAACAGCTTCCTGCGATCCGAATGGCTCCCGCCTGATCCGCCCAGCGGCCACGGGAGCCACGCCTACGTCTTCCAACTCTACGCGCTTCGCGACGCACTCGACCTTCCCGGAAACCCCGGCCGCTCCGCCCTGCTGGACGCGATGCGCGGCCACGTGCTCGGCAAGGGACGGCTGATCGGCACCTACGCGCGAACCTGAGGCCGGGTATCGCGACGCTTGGATTGGCAGGCGGCCAAAAGCCGTTCGCGTTGTACGGCCGAGCGCCGCACGTTACTGTGTCGACAAAATATCGCCTTGGCGATCAGAGACTTTCCTTCCGTTCTGGAGACGAGATCCGTGGGCGTCGATGCGTCGCCGAAGCGGCGGGACAGCGAGATCATCGCGCGCGCGCTCGCCGCGTCGAATGTCGGGACGTGGGAGTGGCGGATCGCCGACGACGTCGTGCGCTGCGATCCCGTCGCCGCCACGATGCTGGGCATTCCCCGGGCGGCGACCGGGCGGGGCACGACCTACGCCATGTTCTTCGAACGGATCCATCCGCAGGACCGGCCGCGCATCGCCGCGATCGTCGGCGACCTGCAGCGTCACGGCGGCCTGTACGTCGCCCAGTACCGCGCCGTGATCGCGCCCGACGACGTACGCTGGGTTCTGGCGCGCGGACGCTTCGTCATGGGCCCGGACGGGATCGTGAGCGAGGCCCGCGGCATCGTCATCGACGTGACCGAGAGCAGCCGGGACGGATTCCTCGACCCAGCCACCTTCTGCGCGATCGACGCCCCGGGCGGCGGGATCGACCGGGTTGCCGAGCTGGCGCTGGCGCTGTTCACCGTGGCTGAAAGCCTGGCGATCGACGATTTCGAGCGGCTGAAGCCGCTGATCGATGCGCTGCTGCATGAGATCGGCCGGCAGCTGGTCGTCACCGCCGCGGTGCCGGCCTCCGACAGCGTGCATTGAGCCGCCGCGCCTGCGACGCCTTGCCTTGCGGTGGCGAATCCTGATATGGCGGCGCCATCCCGCGATGCGTGTGCCGTGATCGCTGGACGCGACCTCGCGTCCTGCCTCGCGACCACGTTCCCGATCCCCCGTGAATGGACGGCCCACCCGGGCTCGAGAGACCGATGAAGATCCGTAATTCCCTCAAGTCCCTGCGCGGCCGTCACCGCGACAACCAGCTCGTGCGCCGCAAGGGCCGGGTCTACGTGATCAACAAGACCCAGAAGCGCTTCAAGGCCCGCCAGGGCTGAAGCCTGCCCCCGGCCTCGGTCGGGTCAGTCAACGCGAAAGCAGCCGCGCCCGTCCGGGTTGCGGCTGCTTTCGCGTGCGCGGCACCGCGGCACGTTGACGAGCCCCACACCCGCGCACACTCTGGGATGATGAAGCCGACCCGTCTCCTCGCCGCCCTGGTCTGCCTGCCGGTCTTCGCGGCACCGATCGCCGCCGCGGCCCCGGATACGGGCCGGTCCGGTCGCCCGGCGCCCGAGGCGAAGCCGGCGCCGAAGACCGTGAGCCTCGACGAGCTGTTCGCGCGCCTGCGCGCCAGCGAGGATCCGGCGGAAGCAAAAGGCATCGCCAAGCTGATCGAGCGCCGCCTCGACGCCTCGGGCAGCCCGACCGCCGACCTGCTCACCGACCGCGCCCGGCAGGCCATCGCGGCCCACGACTTTCCCCTGGCAGCCGAGCTGATGGATCGGGTCACCGCCCTGGAGCCGAACTGGTCCGAGGGCTGGAACCGGCGCGCCACGGTGTTCTGGCTCCTGACTGACAAGGACGACGCCATCGCCGATTTGCGCCGCGCCCTGGTGCTGGAGCCGCGCCACTTCGAGGCCTGGGCCGCCATGGGGCGGATCTACGAATCCCTCGACGACAAGGCCCGGGCTCTGGCGGCCTTCCGCCGGGCCAAGGCGCTATATCCGAAGATGGACAAGATCGGCGAGGCGGTCGACCGCCTTGCTCCGGAGGTTGACGGCCGCGACCTGTGAGCCGGGTGACCGCACTTCTCATCACGCTTCTCGCCCTCCCCTTCGCGATCCTGGGTCTGGTCCTCGCGCTCGGCGCGGTGGCGAGCCTGGTCATCGCCCTGCGGGCCGGTGCGGAGAATCCGCCGGCCGGGCCTTTCGTCGAGGTTGCGGGCGGACGACTGGCGACCATCCAGGCCGGGCCGGCCGACGGCCCGCCGGTGATCCTGCTGCACGGGGCCTCGGCCAACGCCTCCGACCCGATGGAGGGTTTCGGCCGCCGTCTCGCCGAGAAGGGCTTCCGCGTCATCGCCTTCGACCGGCCGGGCTTCGGCTGGAGCGACCGCATCGCCGGGAGCGAGGCGGCCGCGCCTTCCGTCCAGGCGCGGCTCATCGCCGAGGGTCTGGAGAAGCTGGGCGTCGGGCCGGCAATGGTGTTCGGCCATTCCTGGGCCGGCGCGCTGGCCCTGGCGCTCGCCCTCGACCATCCCGCGCGGGTGTCGAGCCTCGTGCTCGCGGCGCCCGTAGCGATGCCGATGCCGGCACAGATGCTGGCGCTGCCCTGGTACTGGCGTCTCGCGCTGCAGCCGCCGGTAGCCTGGCTGCTGAGCCGCACCATCGGTCCGCCGCTCGCGCAGTCTTATCTCCCCGAGACGGCCAAGCGGGTCTTTCAGCCTCAGTCCGAAGTCCCCGGCTACGCGGAAGCCGTCCGCGCCGCCCTGGTGCTGCGGCCCGGAACCCTGCTCGCCAACGTGCAGGATCTCGTCGGCCTGCCCGGCGCTCTGGCGGCGCAGAGCCCGCGCTACGGCGACCTCCGCGTCCCGACCCTGGTGATCTCGGGCGCGGCCGATCCGATCGTGTGCAGCGAGACCCAGGCGGTCCCCTTGGCGAAGGCGATCCCCGGCGCACGGCTCGTGCTGCTGCCGGGTATCGGCCACATGCTCCACTTCGTGGCGGCGGAGCGCCTGACCGACGAGATCGCCCGGTTCGCCGGCGAACGGCGCGAGGCCGCTCCCCTCGTCAGGGAATGAACCTCACGCCTTCTCGGCGTGCTCCCGGGTGATGAAGGTCAGCCGCACGAGGTTCGTCGCCCCGGGTGTGCCGAAGGGCAGGCCGGCCACCACGATCACCCGGTCGCCCACCGCGGCGAATTTTTCTCGGACCGCGAATTTGGCGGCGCGGAACGACATGTCGTCCACGTCGCTGGCATCCTTGGTGACGATCGGGTGCGTGCCCCAGGCGAGCGCGAGGCGGCGGGCGGTCTCGCGCCGGGGCGTCAGGGCGATCACCGTGGCGTTCGGGCGCTCGCGCGACAGGCGCAGGGCGGTCGAGCCGGAATTGGTCCAGGCCATGATCGCGTCGAGGTTCAGGGCGTCGACCATCTGGTGGGCGGCTGCCGCGATGGCGTCGGCGGCGGTCTCGTCCGGGGTCGCGCTCTGCGCCCGGATGATGGACCAGTAGACCGCGTCCCGCTCCACCTGCTCGGCGATGCGGTTCATCGTTTCCACGGCCCCGACCGGGAAGGCGCCCGACGCGCTCTCGGCCGACAGCATCACCGCATCCGCGCCCTCGTAGACGGCGGTGGCCACGTCCGAGACCTCGGCGCGGGTCGGGACCGGCGCCGTGATCATCGATTCGAGCATCTGGGTCGCCACCACCACCGGCTTGCCGAAGCGGCGGGCGCTGCGGGTGATCCGCTTCTGCACGCCGGGCACCTGCTCCAGCGGCATCTCCACGCCGAGATCGCCGCGGGCGACCATCAACCCGTCCGAGATCTCGATGATCTCGTCGAGACGGGTCAGGGCCTGCGGCTTCTCGATCTTGGCCATGACCAGGGCACGGCCGGCGCAGACCTTCTTGACCTCGGCCACGTCCTCGGGCCGCTGCACGAAGGAGACGGCGATCCAGTCGGCCCCGGCATTGAGGCCGGCATCGAGATCGGCCCGGTCCTTCTCGGTCATCGCCGGAACCGGGATCACCGTGTGGGGCAGCGACACGCCCTTGCGGTTCGAGATCTTCCCGCCGACCTCGACGCGGGTCACGGCGCGGTTCTCCGAGGTCTCGAGCACGCTGAGGCGCAGCTTGCCGTCGTCCAGCAGGATCGCGTGGCCGGCCTCCAGGGCTTCCAGGATCTCCGGATGCGGCAGGTGGCAGCGGCCCGCATCGCCGGGAGTCGGGTCGCCGTCGAGCACGAAGGTGGCCCCGGTTTCGATCATCACGGCGCCCTCCGCGAAGGTGCCGAGCCGGAGCTTCGGCCCCTGCAGGTCGACCAGGATGCCGATCGGGTGCTTGGCCTCGCGCTCGATCGCCCGGATCACCTCGACCTTCTCGGGCAGCTTCTCGCGGGGAAGGTGGCTCATGTTGAGCCGGAACACGTCCACGCCCGCCCGGAACAGGCGTTCGATCATCTCCGGCGAGTCCGAGGCCGGCCCGAGGGTGGCGACGATCTTGGTGCGGCGCGAGCGTTTCAAGCGTGATCCTCCGGGTGTTCCGCCGCGTCCGCGCGGGCTCGGCCCGCGACGGCGTCGGTTCGGTTCGTTGGGTGGCGGTGTAGGCATCCCGCCCGGGGCAGCGTCAAGGGCGCGGCGGCGCCCTCACGGCTTGGCCGGAGCGTCCGCCCGGTTGGGATCGGTGAGCTGGATGGTCCAGCTCTTCTGCTCGCCGGTATCGACCTCGAAGAAGCCGTTCCGGTCGTAGCCGCGAGCGAGGCAATCCTCGACGCCGCGGATCGTGAACTCGGAATCGCGGGTGCACATCAGCGAGCGCCCGCTCCACTCGCCGCCGCGCGTGTAGTCGACCGCGAACACGTAGTAGAACCGCGCCGCCAGCGCGCCCTTGAGCAGGGTCTCGCAGGCCTTCGGGGCCAGATCCCACCAGCCCTCCGTGACCCAGCCCTGCGGGTCCCGGTAGCCCAGCGAGATGCCGACCTTGCTGGCGGTCTGGTTGCACAGGCGCAGGTCCGCCCTGGCGGGGCCGACGCCGAGCAGAGCGACGCCGACCCCCAGGACCACCGACAGCATGAGCGGCGACGCGGCTCCCCTCCCAAAAAATCTACCCGACGAGGATGATGCGGCAATCGTTGACATTGGTACGGGTCGGGCCGGGGTTCACGAGGTCGCCAAGGGCCGCGAAGAACGCGGTCGAGTCGTTCTGCGCCAGCATCGCGGCGGGGTCGAGGCCGGCGGCGCGGGCGCGGTCCAGGGTGGTCGGGTCGACCAGGCCGCCGGCCGGGTCGGTGGCGAGGCCGCGCCCGCCATCGGTGCCGTCGGTGTCGGCGCTGATCCCGAAAATGCCGGGCTCGCCGTCGAGCGCTACCGCCAGCGCCAGCGCGTATTCCTGGTTCGGGCCGCCATGGCCCTCGCCCCGGATCGTCACGGTCAGCTCGCCCCCCGAGATCAGCGCCACGCGCTGGCCGGCGGCCTTGTAGCGCTTGGCCTCGCTGGCATGCACGGCGGCGATTTCCCGTGCCTCGCCTTCGAGGTCGGCTCCCAGCATGATCGGCTCGTAGCCTGCCTCGCGCGCCGCCGCGGCGGCGGCCTCCAGGGCGTCGATCGGCCGGGCGATGATGCGGTACTCGGCCCGCGCGAAGGCGGGGTCGCCGGCCTTCGGGGTCTCGTTGTACGGGTCGTTCAGCAGACGGATCGCCGTCTCCGGCAGCGGGATGCCCCGGCGCTCGCAGATCGCCCGGGCATCCGCCAGGGTCGAGGGATCGGGCACCGTCGGGCCCGAGGCGATCACCGCCGGATCGTCGAAGGGCACGTCGGAGATGGCGAGCGTCAGGATCCGCCGGGCGTTGCGGGCCGCCATGGCGAGCCGGCCACCCTTGATCCGGGAGATGTGCTTGCGGACGGTGTTGATCTCGCCGATCGGCGCGCCGGAGCGCAGCATCGCCCGGGTGATCGCCTGCTTCTCGACGAGGGTCAGGTCCCCGGCCGGGGCGATCCAGTTGGCCGAGCCGCCACCCGAGAGCAGGACCAGCACCTCATCGTCGGGCCCCGCCTCGGTGGCGAGCCGCAGGGCTTCCTGGGTGGCGGCGATGCCGGCCTCGTCCGGGACCGGGTGGCCGGCCTCGACCATGTGGATGCCCGGGGCGTCCTGGCCGTAGCCATGGCGGGCGACCGCGAGGCCGACGATCCGGTCGTCGCCGAGCCCGTGCTGCTGGCGGTAGAACCGGCTCGCCACCGCGCTCATGCTGCCCGCGGCCTTGCCGGCCGCCAGGATGATCAGACGCCCCGGGCTCGGCACCGGCAGGTGCGCGGGCAGGCACAGATCCGGATGGGCGGCGCGAATGCCGGCATACAACAGGGTCTCGAGGAGCGCGCGCTGCTTGAGGATGGCGGGATCGGCGATGGACGGGACGGTCTCGGGCATGGCGTCGGACGGGCTCCTCACTGTGATTTGCGCGTGCGATCCCCGCCCATTCATTGGTGGGCGGCGGGCCCGTTTGTTGCCGTGAGCGCACGTTCTTTGATAGGCATCGCGCCTTGTCAGGTGATCTGCCCGAGCCGCCGCCTCACGGCAAGCGCGATCGGCGCCGTCCCACAGATCCAACCCTCGGAGCCCCGTGACCCGTCCGGAGATCGAAGCGCGCCCCCCGGCCCCGCACCCGTGCGAGATCATCCCGGGTGATCCCGCCTGCGGCCTCGTGATCGCCTGCGACCACGCGTCGAACTTCGTGCCCGCGGATATCGAGCTCGGCGTGCCGGAATCCGAGTTCGGCCGCCACATCGCCTACGATATCGGCGCGGCGGCGGTGACCCGCGGGCTCGCGGCCCGGCTGAACGTGCCGGCGATCCTCACGAACTTTTCTCGCCTGATCATCGACCCGAACCGCGGCCGATCCGACCCGACCCTGGTGATGCGCCTCTCCGACGGCGCCGTGGTGCCGGGCAACGCCCGGATCGACGAAGCCGGCAAGCAGGCCCGGATTGCGCGCTTCTACGCGCCGTTCGACGCGGCGATCGACGAGGCGGTGGCGGCCGCCGAGGCTGTCGGGCGCCCGCCGGTGATCCTGACCATGCACAGCTTCACGCCCTATTGGCGCGGCATCGCCCGGCCCTGGCAGGTTGGAATCCTGTACGACCGGGATGAGCGCTTCGCCCGACCACTGATCGCGGCGCTCGAGGCTGATCCGGCCGGGCTCACGGTCGGCGACAACCAGCCCTATGGCGGCGGCCTGCCGGGCGACACGATCGACCGCCACGCCACCGCCCGCGGCCTGCCCAACGCCCTGGTGGAGATCCGCCAGGACCTGATCGCCGGCGCGGCAGGCCAGGAGGAATGGGCCGAGCGCTTCGCCCGCATCCTGCGCCCGCTGATCGCGGCTTGATCGGAACGCGTCCGATCCCGAGATCCGTGCCGACGGCCCTCACCTGAAAGTCTTTCCCACGATGCCCGAGATCGACCCGAAGACCCAGATCGAACTCGAAGCCGCGGTGTTCCGCCGGCTCGTGTCGCATCTGCGCACCCGCACCGACGTGCAGAACATCGACCTGATGAACCTGGCGGGCTTCTGCCGGAACTGCCTGTCGAACTGGCTCAAGGATGCCGCCGACGAAACGGGCGTGCCGCTCACCAAGGACGAGAGCCGCGAGGCGGTCTACGGGATGCCCTACAGCGACTGGAAGGCGAAGCACCAGACGGAGGCGAGTCCCGAGCAGCAGGCGGGTTTTTCGGCGTCCCAGGCCAAGGATCACTGACCGGGCGAGAGAGGCGGCGAGAATCGGCTAAGCTTCCGGTAAGTTCGGCCCGTTAACCACCGGTCCAGGGCGCAACCGCGCCGCGCATCCCGGAGAGCCCCATGAACGCCCATTCGATGCCCACCGCAGCAGCCCAGCGGCCCGGCGGCGACGTCTCGTCGGCCGAGGGCGTGGCCGCCGACGAGCTGAAGCAGTTCATCGAGCGCCTGGAGCGCCTCGAGGAGGAGAAGGCCGGCATCATGGGCGACATCAAGGAGGTGTTCGCCGAATTGAAGGGCCGCGGCTTCGACGCGAAGGCGGTGCGCACGATCATCCGGATCCGCAAGCAGGATCACAGCGAGCGCCAGGAGCAGGAGGCGATCCTCGAGCTCTACATGCAGGCCCTCGGCATGGCGTAGCCCCAGCCGCTGCCGAGCCGGATAGCCGGTCGGCGGATGGATCAAGTTGAGACTGCAAAGGGCCGTACCCAAACAGGTGCGGCCCTTTCTCGTTCGGGTCTCAGCTTGAGGGTTGCGCCGCCCTCAACGCCAAAGATTGCGCGACGGGAAATCCCGATTCTCGCCCTCATCCTGAGGTGCGAACGCAGTGAGCCTCGAAGGAGCGCTCCAGGGATCGCGCGGCAGGCTGAAGGTCTCCTTCGAGGGCTTCGCCTTGCTACGTCACCTCAGGATGAGGTGGCGGATGGCAAAGGCCGGTTGGATGAGCGTTCAATGCCCGCCCGCGGCGTGCGTCTCCTCGATGAGGCCCAGGGTCCGGCCCGGATATCCGGCGGCGTCGAAATATCGGGTCTCGCCGACCGTCTGGTAGTTCAGCACCGTCACGATGCCGGCGGCGTCCGGCTCCGAGCGGCGGATATGCTTCTGGGCCGCCGGCTTGGCGCCGTTGACCATCGCCTCGGTCAGGACGCGGCCGACCAGCTTGCCCTTGTTGGGGATGTCGAGATCCAGGATCCGGGCGATGGTCTTGCCGAGATCGGCGTTGCTCGCCGGGATGTCGCTTTCCAGGCCGCCCCGGAAGCTCGGGCCGACCGCGCCCATGACGTTGCGGGTGTCCGAGCGCGCGAAGCTGCCGTGCATGCCCTGGCCCTGCTGCAGGGTGGTGTCCGATACTTCGACGCCGCAGGTGGTGGGATCGGCGCAGCCGGTCGAGAAGCTGCGGAAGTTCACCACGATCGCCGGCATCGGGGTCAGGGCCGACCCGTCGAGGGCGATGGACGAGAGCGGCAGGGTTCCAGGGATCGCCCCGAGGGAGTCGCTGACGAACAGGCCGCTGACGTAATCCTGGCGCGACAGGGCCTCGACCACCTTGCGGGCGAGCGCCTTGTCGTTGCTCGGCACGTAGACGAGGTCCGAGCCGCCATTGGCCGCGACCACCACGTCGGGCTTGGCCGGATCGGAACCGATCAGGCCGTTGGCCCGGCTCGGGAAAACCCCGGCATCGAGCTTCGCGCCCTTCGCGTCCGGATCGAACAGGGTCATGCCGAGGTCGTGGGCGAGATCGATGGCGAGGAAGCCGGGCGGCAGCTGCTTGGCCGGCACGCCCTTGTAGGTCTGCGACGCGGCGAAGCTCGTCGCGCTCTCCTTCGAGATCGTGGAGAAGCCGTGATCCGAGGTGAGGACGACGTCCGTGGTCTCGGCCAAGCCCTGCTCGCGCAGGGCGGCCTGGAGCGCGGCGAGGTTGTCGTCGGCGTTGCGGATTGAGGCCAGGCTCGTCGGCCCGTTGATGCCGGGCACCAGCCGCCCGAGACTGTCACCCTGGTTGTGCTGCGTCCCATCGGGATCGCGCGACCAGAACACCAGCACGAACGGCTTCTGCCGGGCCTTGAACAGGGGCAGCACGGCCTTGGTCGCGACGGCGGCGAAATAGCCCTGCTGCTCGACATTGGCCACGACCGTGCCGGGCGTCTCGGCGGTGCCGGCCTGGCCGTTCGCCCCGCGGGTCGGCGCCTGATCCGGCAGGTTGACCTCCTTGAGCCGGGCGCGGAACGCCTCGCCGAGGGGGATGCCGCCGGACCGGCCGGTGCTGTCGTCGATGTGGATGTTGTACTGGCCGGTGCGTTCGGTGTGGTCGAAGACCAGGGACGGCCCGAGCTTGCCGATGCTGGCGGTGGAGAAGCCTTTGGCCCGGGCGGCCTTCAGGATCGTCTCCTCGTTGAGGTAGTTGCCGGCGAAATGCTCGTCGACGTCGCCGAGCACCGGGTCGCTCTCCAGGAACGGGGTCAGGCTGTCGCCGGCGCCGGGCACCGGGAAAGCGGTGTAGATCGTGTTCCCGAACTGGCCGGTATCGCCCAGCATGTGGCCGGTCGCCATCGCGGTGGCGTTCGGCATGGTGAAGGTCGGGAACATCGAGTGCGTGTTGGTGAAGCGCACGCCGGTCTTCATCAGCCGGTCCATGGTCGGCGCGGTCTGCGGATTCACCATCCCGGCCCGGAGGCCGTCGGCCACGAACAGGATGACGTTGTGGGGCCGCGTCTCGGCACGGGCGGCGCCGGAGGCGCACAATCCGACGAGGCAGGCAACGATGACGCGACGCATGACGAATCTCCGACCGATCCGGGCAGCGGCGTGGCCGGCGAAGATTACAGCGCCATGACAGGGACCCGGCGTTTGAGCGCTGCCAGGCCTGCAGGGGTTCAGCCGCCAGATAGGCGCAAGACTGGGCGATCGGCTGAAGCCGCCCCGGAGAACCGCGGAAATACGTACCGGGCCGAGTCTTAATCCGCCCTCGCCCGGTCCATTCACATGATCGTGCCGGCGGTTAAATGCTGAGGACCGCGCCTCTTCCACAGAGAACGGCGGTGGTCGCGTAACGCCGTCGCTGAGACCTTGACGTTAGCGCGATCTTTGCTGAAAGAGTGAGTAACCGCATCCGGTATGCCACATTGAAGGGCAGCCCGCGGACGCTTGAACGCTCTCGAGACGCGGCCTTGACCGGCGCGTCGACTGCAGGCGCACAGCGGATCCAACACGATCGATACGCCACAACGGGATCCGCCGATCGAAACGCGGCCCGGGACGCGCTTGGGAGAGGAAACGATGATCCTGACGAAACGCGCCCTGATGGGCGCCCTGCTCAGCGCTACGGCTTTGGGGCTCGTGCCGGCGCAGGCCGCCGACCCGGTCAAGATCGGGCTCACCGGCCCCTATACGGGCGGCTCCTCGTCCATGGGCGTCTCGATGCGCGACGGCGCCAAGCTGGCCGCCGCCGAGATCAACAAGAACGGCGGCGTGCTCGGCCGCCCGATCCAGCTGATCGAGCGGGACGACGAGGCCAAGAACGAGGTCGGCGCCCAGGTCGCGCAGGAACTGATCAACAAGGAGAAGGTCGTCGCCACGGTGGGCTTCATTAACACCGGCGTCGCCCTGGCCGCCCAGCGCTTCTACCAGGAAGCCGAGATCCCGGTGTTCAACAACGTCGCCACCGGCACGGTGATCACCAATCAGTTCAAGGAGCCGGATTACGACGTCAATTACGTCTTCCGGAACTCGGCCTACGACGTCCTCCAGGCCGGCATGATGGTCGACGAGGCGCTGGCGCAGAACTTCAAGAAGATCGCCATCCTGGCGGATTCGACGAATTACGGCCAGCTCGGCCGCGAGGACATCGAGAAGTATCTGGCGACCAAGGGCGTGAAGCCGGTCGCGGTGGAGAAGTTCAACATCAAGGACGTCGACATGACGGCCCAGCTGCTGAAGTCGCAGCAGGCCGGCGCCGACGTAATCCTGGCCTACGGCATCGGCCCGGAGCTGGCCCAGGTCGCCAACGGCATGGCCAAGCTCGGCTGGAAGGTGCCGATCATCGCGTCCTGGCCGGCCTCGATGCAGAGCTTCATCGATATCGCCGGTACCAATGGGAACGGCGTGATCATGCCCCAGACGTTCATCGAGGATAAGACGCTGCCCAAGCGTGCCTCCTTCCTCGACGATTACTACAAGACCTACGGCGTGACCAAGATTCCGACCCCGGTGGCCGGCGCCCAGGGCTACGATTCGGTCTACCTGATCGCCGCGGCGATCAAGCAGGCCGGCTCGACCAACGGCCCGAAGATCCGCGAAGCGCTCGAGAACCTGAACACCAAGGTCGAGGGCGTGGTGACCACCTACGATCACCCGTTCACCGCCAAGGACCACAACGCGATCTCGCGCAACATGGTCGTGTTCGGCAAAGTCCAGGACGGCAAGATCGTCTACGCCAAGCCGGAAGACGCGAAGAACGCCGGCGTCGTCCGCGTCAAGGAAAAGTCCTCGAACTGACGCGCGCGGACCCGTGCTCCCCGGCACGGGTCCGAACGACGGGCAACTGAGCCCGAACGGCCGGCTGCCCGCCTGCCCCGTGACGCCTGGGACGGCTTCGACACCATGACCATCTTCCTTCAGCTCGTCGCCTCGGGCGTCGCGGTCGGCATGATCTACGCCGCCATCGCGTTCGGCTATCAGCTCACCTTTGCCACCTCCAAGACCCTGAATTTCGGCCAGGGCGAGGCCCTGGCGCTCGGCGCCCTGTTCGGCCTGACGCTGGCGCCGTTCACCGGCTACTGGCTGATGATCCCGCTGGTGCTGGTCTTCGGCTTCGCCCTCGGGGCGGTGGTCGAGCGCCTCGCAGTCCGCCCGGCGATCAAGATCAAGTCCGAGTACGGGTGGATCATGGCCACCATCGCGCTCGGCATCATCTTCCGGAACCTCGCGGAGAACATCTGGGGCCGGGACGATTTGAAATTCCCCTCCCCGCTGCCCGACGCGGCCGTGGAGATGGGCGGGATCCGCGTGCTGCCGATGGAGATGCTGATCGTCGCCGGCGCGCTGCTGATGATGCTCTGCGTCGAGATCTTCAACCGCAAGTCGATCTGGGGGAAGGCGGTCGTGGCCACCTCGAACGACATCGACGCCGCCGGCCTGATGGGCATCAACACCAAGCGGATCATCACCCTGTCCTACTCGATCAGCGCCATGACGGCGGCCTTCGCGGGGGTGCTCGTCGCCCCTGTGACGCTGACCGGCGCCACGATGGGGGCGGTGCTCGCGCTCAAGGCCTTCGCGGTGGCGATCATCGGCGGGCTCGAATCCGGCCTCGGCGTGATCGTCGGCGGCCTCATCCTCGGCGTCGCGGAGACGCTGACCGGCTTCTACATCTCGACCGGCTACAAGGACGTGCCGGGCCTGATCCTCCTCCTCGTTGTGCTCTCGATCCGCCCGGTCGGCCTGTTCGGCAAGGCCGTGATCAAGAAGGTCTGACCGTCATGGCGCATTCCGCCCTCGCGCCCGCCGCCGCCGCGCACCCGCCCGCCACGAATGCCCGCGGCCTCGGCCTGATCGGCGCCGTGCTGCTGGTCGTCGCCCTGGTGGCGTTCCCCCTCGTGGTGACGAGCACCTATTACATCCACCTGCTGACCGTGATCGCGATCTACGCGATCCTGATCCTCGGGCTCGACATCGTGGTCGGCTATACCGGCCAGGTCTCCCTCGGCCATGCCGGCCTGTTCGGCATCGGAGCCTACGCGGCCGCGACGCTGTTCCTGCACTTCAAGATCGGCATCTGGCTGGGGCTGCTCGCCGGCATCGGCGTCACGGCAGCCTTCGGCGTCCTGCTGGCGGTCCCGGCCCTGCGGGTGACCGGGCCCTACCTGGCGATGGTGACCCTGGCCTTCGGCACGATCATCCAGATCTTCATCAACGAGCTGACCCCGATCACCAACGGGCCGCTGGGCATCACCCTGCCGCCGGCCCGGGTGCTCGACTTCTCGCTGATCGGCATGCAGGCGCCCTGGGGCGCGGCCGGGCGCAAGCTGGAATTCTACTATCTCGTCTGCGCGGCTTTGCTGCTCACCATCCTGGTGGTGAACCGGGTGGTGCGCTCGCCCTTCGGTCGGGCTTTCGAGGCCCTGCGCGACTCGCCGATCGCCTGCGACTGCATGGGCGTCAGCGTCTATCGCTACAAGGTCTACGCCTTCGTGGTCTCGGCGGCGCTCGCCGGCCTCGCGGGGGCGCTGTTCGCCTGGTCCGAGCGCTACGTCGCGCCGAACTCCTACGGCTTTGAGCTCACGGTGCTGTTCCTGCTCGCCGTCACCATGGGCGGGCGCAAGTCGCGCTCCGGGCCGCTGATCGGTTCCGCGATCATCGTGATGATGCCCAACATCCTGGCCGATATCGAGCTCGTCCGGATCATGGCGGGCCTCATCGCGGCCGCGGCCGTGATCGTCGGCGCCCTCGCCTTCATCCGCAAGCAGCCGAACCGCTACGCGATCCTGGTGCCGGTGGTGCTGTGCGTGCTGTTCCTGCCGGCGACCCTGGCGCTGCAATCGGTCACCGATTTCCGCCTGACGGTCTTCGGCCTGATGATCCTGTTCGTGGTCTATTACCTGCCGGACGGCATCGTCGGCTTCCTGCGCCAGAAGATCCCGGCGCTGCGGCCGGCCCATACGGCGGAGGGCCGCGACCTCGCCGCCGGCGGCGCGGCGCTGATCGCCCAGCGCGGTGATGCCGGCGGGGACGCGCTGCTGAAGGTCGAACAGGTGCTGATGCAGTTCGGCGGCCTGAAGGCGCTCGCCGGGATCGACCTCACCGTGAAGCCGGGGACGATCCACGGCCTGATCGGGCCGAACGGCTCGGGCAAGAGCACGATGATGAACGTGCTCACCGGGATCTATAAGCCTACGGCCGGCTCGGTGACGCTGGCGGTGGCCGGCGGCCGGCGCATCGACGGGCGCACGCCCTCCGAGATTGCCCTGTCGGGGGTAGCCCGCACCTTCCAGAACGTGCAGCTGTTCCACGAGATGACCGCGCTCGAGAACGTGCTGGTCGGCCTGCACCACACCTTCCGGGGCACGATCTTCGACGCGATCCTCGGCACCCCCCGCCGCCGGCGCGAGGAGCGCGAGGCCCGCGCCCGGGCCATGTCGATCCTGGACTTCATGGGGCTCGGCGCCCTCGCCCAGGAGGAGGCGCGCAACCTGCCCTACGGCAAGCAGCGCCTGCTGGAGATCGGCCGGGCGCTCGCCCTCGACCCCGTGCTCCTGCTGCTCGACGAGCCGGCCGCCGGCCTCACCGCGCCCGACATCGCCGACCTCGTTGCGATCATCCGCAAGATCCGCGACGCCGGCATCACGGTGATCCTGATCGAGCACCACATGGACGTGGTCATGGGCCTGTGCGACCGGGTCAGCGTCCTGGATTTCGGCCACAAGATCGCCGAGGGCGGCGCCCGCGAAGTGCAGCAGGATCCCAAGGTGATCGAGGCCTATCTCGGCGCCCCCGACGACATGGGCGGCAGCAGCCCGGAGCACGCCCATGCTTGAGGTCTCCGATCTCCACGCCGGCTACGGCCAGATCGAGGTCCTGCACGGCCTCACGTTCCAGGTGCCGAAGGGCCAGGTGGTCACGCTGATCGGCTCCAACGGCGCCGGCAAGACCACGACCATGCGTGCGCTCTCAGGGATGATCCGCCCGCGCGCCGGCACGATCCGCCTGAACGGCCGCGAGATCGGCGGGCTCGACAGCCACGACGTCGCCCGCGAGGGGCTGGCGCATTCGCCGGAGGGCCGCCGGGTGTTCCCGACCCTGTCGGTGGAGGACAACCTGACGCTCGGCGCCTTCCCGCGGCTGACCGGGTCCCGCCCGAAGGGCGATGTCGCCGCCGACCGCGAGCGCGCCTTCAGCCTGTTTCCGCGCCTCAAGGAGCGGCGCACCCAGCTTGCCGGGACGCTCTCGGGCGGCGAGCAGCAGATGCTCGCCATGGGCCGCGCCCTGATGCTGCGCCCCGAGATCCTCCTGCTGGACGAGCCCTCCATGGGGCTGGCGCCCAAGCTGGTGGAGGAGGTGTTCCGCATCATCCGCCAGCTCAAGGAGGAGCGCGTGACGATGCTGCTGGTCGAGCAATTCGCCATGGCGGCGCTCGGCGTCGCCGACCACGCCTACGTGCTGGAGAACGGCCGGATCCGCTTCCAGGGCCCGGCGGCCCAGCTCAAGAGCAACCCGGCGGTGCGGGCGGCCTATCTCGGCGGCGGCCACTGAGCCGACCGGAGCCCTGAAAACGGCAACGGCCGCGATCGTCTCCGATCGCGGCCGCCCAACCACTTCATGTCGGTGTCTTACGCGGCCTTGGGCTTGGCCCGGTTCAGCAGCTTGCGGTTCACCAGCACCTCGGCGATCTGCACCGTGTTAAGCGCGGCGCCCTTGCGCAGGTTGTCCGACACGCACCAGAAGTTCAGGCCGTTCTCGATGGTCGCGTCCTCGCGGATGCGCGAGATGTAGGTGGCATCCTCGCCAGCCGCCTCGTGCGGGGTCATGTAGCCGCCGTTCTCGCGCTTATCGATCACCAGGACGCCCGGCGCCGAGCGCAGGATCTCGGTGGCCTTCTCGGCCGAGAGCGGACGCTCGAACTCGACGTTCACCGCCTCCGCATGCCCGATGAAGACCGGAACGCGGACCGCGGTGGCGGTCAGCTTGATCTTCGGGTCGAGCATCTTCTTGGTCTCGGCGACCATCTTCCACTCTTCCTTCGTGTAGCCATCCTCCATGAACACGTCGATGTGGGGGATGACGTTGAAGGCGATGCGCTTGGTGAACTTGCCGCCTTCCTTGATGTCGCCGGCGGTGAAGACGGCGCGGGTCTGGTTGAACAGCTCGTCCATCGCCTCCTTGCCGGCGCCGGAGACCGACTGGTAGGTCGAGACCACGACGCGCTTGATCGTGGCCGCCTCGTGCAGCGGCTTGAGGGCGACGACCAGCTGCGCGGTCGAGCAGTTCGGGTTGGCGATGATGTTGCGCTTGGTGAAGCCCACCACCGCGTCGGCATTCACTTCGGGGACGATCAGCGGCACGTCCGCGTCGTAGCGGAACGCCGACGAGTTATCGATCACCACGCAGCCCTGCTGGCCGATCCGGGGCGACCATTCCTTGGAGGTCTCGCCGCCCGCCGACATCAGGCAGATGTCGGTGTCGGAGAAATCGTAGGTGTCGAGGGCTTTGACCTTGAGCGTTTTGTCGCCGAAGGAGACTTCCTGACCCTGGCTGCGGCGCGAGGCCAGCGCCACGACCTCGTCGGCGGGGAAGGCCCGCTCGGCCAGGATATCCAGCATCTCACGGCCCACGTTGCCCGTGGCGCCTACGATGGCGACCTTGTAACCCATCTCTCGTCTCCGCGCGGAAAACCCCGACCGATCCGGGTGCCGCGCTCTTGCCAGCAAACTCGGCCGAAGGATCGTTCGCGCCGAAGGGGCGCCCGGCGAACGGGCGCGGCCGCGAACCCTCACGAAGTGGGGGCGACGGCCTGTCCGAGCAAGGCGCCGAAGGTGTGGGGCTGTCAAGGCCGGGATTGGCGCCGCAAGACTCGATTCACCCTGTGGCGGGAATGCCGGGCATGACGGCCGGTTGGAGGGTGGTGATCAACTTAGCGCGGTGATGATCGCGGGCGGCCAAGACGAGCGGCCGTCCGCACGGGGCATCATGCAGACCGACCGACCGAGCACAGATGAGGCGGGCGCTTCCGGCGCGCCCAAGGGGCGGCGCACGCTCTCGCTGGTCGGCCTCGGCCTGCGCCTCGTCATCGCCTCGGCGATGATCGCCGGTCTGTGTCTCTATGCCCGGCAGGCGCCGGTGGCGCCGCAGGTGGCAATGCCCGTCACGGCGGCGTTCGTACCGGCGACGCCCGCGCCGAAAGCGCCCGCTCCGGCCGCCCCGGTGCGGTTCGGGCTCTCGGAGCCCGGCCTCGACCCGGTCCGGGTCGCGGCCGGCCGGATCGATCCGGTGACCGGTCTACGCGAGGATGCGCTGGCGCGGGGTGCCTTCGAGGCGCTCGAAGCCCCGGCCCTCCGGGTGACGCTGACCCGCGGCGACGCGGCCGGGCGGGCACCCGGCCTGTTCATCCTGCTGGCCCGGCGGGCCGCGACCGATGGGCCGGCGCTGGCCGTGATCCGCACCGGGCCGGGCGGCACGGTCGCCACCAAGTTCGGCGCCGTGGAGACACTGGAAGTCACCCTCGGCGGCCCGACACGGCGGACCTGCTTGGGCTTCGTCAGCCGCGAGACCGTCTTCCGGCTGGACGGCTGGCTCTGCGCTCCGCTGGGGCATCCCCCCGAGGCGCGAACCCTGGGCTGCATGGTCGATGCGCTGAGCCTCGACGACCCGGCGGATCCCGACGCGACCGCGGCCTTCATGGCCCCCCGGACGGATCAGGGATGTCCAGTAACGACGGTCGCGGATGCCTCCGAACCGACCGGATCGATCGGTCGTCGGCGATCGCACACGAAAAAATGAGGCCAGAATACGGCAAATCGCCGAAGCTCGGCCATTTTCGCGGAACCACAGCCCCACTCAAGCGTCGTTCTATCAAAGGCGGCGAACTGTTAAGCTTCGGTCGCCATACTGATGGCACTCACAGACAAGGTTGGCCATGCGCTCGCTTAAGATCGCTCTTCTCGGCGTCATCGCCGCCACCGGCTTCGGCGCCCTGGCGTCTGCGCCCGCCCAGGCCCAGGAGGGTTTCGGCCCGGGTCGCGTCTACAGCGTCAGCCGTCCGCTCCCGATCCGCGTCCGTCCGCGCAGCTGGCTCGATGCCGGCAACGTGCCCCTGACCTCGAACGTTCCGGGCGCCGGCGGTTCGGGCAACCCGGCCCTGAACCCCTACTTGATCGCCGCGTCGAACCAGCTGAACCCGGCCTTCGGCCCGAACGACCGCTTCGGCCGCGGCATCCTGCCCGACCCGATCACCAACGGCCCGTTCATCGGCGCGCGCTCCACGGCCGTCCGCAACGTCGACCTCTCGTTCGTCGACCGGTTGGACCCGACCTCGCCGCTGTACGGCCGCCCGTACTAAGCCGAGCCCTATTCCTGACGGTGAGAAGCGCGGGCCCTCGGGTCCGCGTTTTTCGCGTTTCTGGGGCCTTGTCTTGCACCGCCGCATCCTGAGGGGCGAGCGTCGAAGGAGTTCTTCAGCGGCCCATGTGGGCCCCGGCGCGCTCCTCCGAGACCCGCTGACGCGGGCTCATCAGGATGAGGCAGGAGAGTCGGGCGATCGCCGACCTGAGCCCGTCGTGGGATCGCTCCGCGTGGCAGGCGATCGCGGCCTCGGCACCGCGTCGCTTATTTGACCTGCACGCTGTCGACGACTTCACGGAACTTGGCCAGCACGCCGGTGCGCTGATCCTCGCGCACGACGCCCAGGGCGCGCAGGTACCCGTCCGGATTGAATCGGATGGTCTGTGAGACGACCACGGGAACGTTGGTCGGCATGTCGACCGCTCGGGCGACGATCTCGTGCCAGTCGACGCCGTTGGAGCGGTAGCTCTGTGCGCGCTCGATCACGAAATCCTTCATGGTCTGGTTCGAGGCCAGCGCCGCCCGGGCGAAGCCGTCGCGCTGCTCGGCGGCGGGCGGCTGCTGGACCGCCTGAGCCAGCACCAGAATCGGCTGTTCCAGATTCTGCATCTGGTCCTTCGGGCCCGCCGTGAGCAGGACCGAGTTGCCGGCCAGCACCCGGATCGGTCGGAAGCCCGCCATGTTGCCGATGCGGAACGGCAGGGCCTCGACCTGCTGGTCGAGGGTGAGCGGCGGACGCAGGGTGACGCCGGTCACCAGCTTGCGCATCGTCTCCTCGGTCTCGGCATCCGGCAGAGCCTGTGCGATGATCAGGCCGGTCACGGTCGGCGTGCCGACTACCAGGATCCATTTGCGGATCGCCGGTGCGGTGGCGTTGGGATCGGCGGGCTGCTCGCCGGTGTAGAGCATGCCCTCGTTGTCGCCGACCTTCACCTCCTCGCGCTTCTCCACCGCGAAACCCTGGCTCAGGAGGTTGGCGTCGGTGAAGCCGCTGACCAGTTCCGCGAAGGCGTTCGGCGGCAGCTCGACCACCGACAGGGTGGCGCCGCCCTCCTTGCGCTCGAAGCCCGAGAAGCGCCGCGACAGCGCCATATCGGCCGGCGGCTCGAATCCGAAGCGGGAGCCCGGTGGATAGACCGGATCGGCGGCAGACGCCGCGGATCCGAGCCCGGCCATCAGGACGGCCAGGGACAGAACCCGCCCGAAACGCAGCGTCAGGTTACGCACCAGCATCGGAAACCGGTTCTCCACGCGCGAGGACCCGAGCGGGCTCGCTTCGTGCGATGGGTCTGCCCGCGGCCATTATCTGTCAAGCCGACAATGAGGCGGACGCGCGATCGGTCCGGGGAGAGACGATCATCAACGCGGCGAGACTGATACCGCAGGCGTAGGCCGCCAGGTTCCAGGCCGAGAAGATATTGCCGAGAAGCAGCTGGCCGGCCAGCGTTCTGCGGAACGCGTCGAGCTCGGCACCGTGCAACAGGCGGCTGCCTTCCATGATGGCCGCGATGACGCCCGCGGCGACCCAACAGCCCGGCA
This sequence comes from Methylobacterium sp. GXF4, assembly GCF_000272495.1. Taxonomy (NCBI): domain Bacteria; kingdom Pseudomonadati; phylum Pseudomonadota; class Alphaproteobacteria; order Hyphomicrobiales; family Methylobacteriaceae; genus Methylobacterium; species Methylobacterium sp. GXF4. The sequence goes on from NZ_AKFK01000090.1 coordinate 57,421, forward strand.
CGCGCCAGCCGGGCGGCCGCACGGCAGCAACGAGCGCGAACAGCATCGCACCCCAGAGGATGCCGCCGCCGTAATGGTGGATCGCCAGGGGCAGATTCCACTTCGGCAGCCGCAACAGCAGCCCGAGGCCGATGAACGCCGCGGCTGCGCCGAGGGAGCGTGTCCGGCTTATGGCACGGCCACGTCCCCCGATGCCGGGAAAGCGAGGGGCCGAGCGCTCAGGCGGCTGATCCCGTTCACCCGCGCGATCAGCGTGTAGGACACGATCATCAGGAGGAACCAGGACGAGAGTTTCGCGAGCGGGACGGGGGACCAATGAAGCTTCTGGTTGGGGTACAGCCACGTGCCGGTGAAGGTCCCGACATTCTCGGCGAACCAGATGAAGAGCGCCACGAGGAGCAGGCCGAGGAGAAGCGGCATTCTGCGATGGGATCGCCAGACCTGGAAATGGATCGTGGCCGGCGCGAACAGGACCACCGCAACCGCCAGGAGGCCGTAGCGCAGGTCGTAACCCAGGTGATCGGTCAGGAAATTGACGTAGATCGCCACCGCGAGGGTCGACAGAACAGTCAGGTTCGGGTGCCGGGTGAACCGGAAGTCGAACAGGCGCCAAACACGGGCCAGGTAGCTGCCGACGGCGGCGTACATGAAGCCGGTAAAGAGCGGCACACCGCCGATCCGGAAGGCGCTGATTTCGGGGTAGACCCAGCTGCCGATCGCCGTCTTGTGCACCTCCATCACCGTACCGATGACGTGGAAGACGAGGATGACCTTGGCCTCGGTCCAGGTCTCCATTTTGGTCGCGAGCAGGATCGCCTGAAGCGCCAGCGCGGCGAGGAACAGCGCGTCGTAGCGCGCGAGCGGCGCGTGGGCCGGCCAGACCAGGCGCGTGCCGATCATCAGCGCGAGCAGCAGGCCGCCGAACAGGCAGGCCCAGCCCTGTTTCACGCCGAAACGCAGGAACTCGTAGAGCGCCGCCGCGACGGGCCCGCGGGCGGCAGCGGCGTCGCCCAGGCGGCGCTCGGCCGCGATGAACCGCGCGATGGGCGGCCATTGCGCCGCCACGCTGTCACGTCGCGCGAAAGAGGCTGGCCGCATGGCTGGATCCCGTAAGGTTGCAGCCGCGAGAGCGAATCACCGTCAGGGCTTTCCGGTGACGTCGGCGGTGACCCGGCGCAGGGTCAGGTTGCAGCGCCCGCCATCCGGCAGGAAGCCCGGCAGTGGATTCTCCGCGAGCAGGTCGTTCACCGCATAGAGGCGGTCGACCCCGTGGTGGATCAGGCGCGAGGCGCCGCCGATCACCAGGGCGTCGCCGGGATGGAGGCGGATCGAGCGGGTCGGGTCCGAGCGCTGCAGGCCGCCATAGCGGAACAGGGCCGTGGCGCCGAGCGACAGGGAGACGACCGGGGCGGAGAAATCGGCCTCGTCCCGGTCCTGGTGCAGGCCCATCCGGGCGTCCGGGGCGTAGAGGTTGATCAAGCAGGCTTCGGGCGGTGCCGGAAACGCCGCCAGCGCGTCCCAGGCGGCCAGCGCACCGGGCGGGATCGCGGGCCACGGCTGGCCGGTCTCCGGATGGTTCGGCTGGTAGCGGTAGCCGCTCCGGTCGGAGACCCAGCCGAGCGGCCCGGCATTCGACATCCGCACCGAGAAGGGCTTTCCGGTGCGCGGCATGCACGGGGTGACGGGCGGCGCGGCCGCCAGGACCGCCGCGACTTCGGCGGCGAGCCGCGCGCGGGCGGCCGGATCGAGGAAGCCCGGATGGTGGATCAGGCCCGGCGCGAGTTCGGTCGCCAATCAGCGGTCCGCTTCGCCGTCGCGGGCGAGGATCTGCTTGGAGGCGACCGTGGTGTCGGCGGCCAACCGGTAGACCAGCGGCACCCCGGTCTTGATCTCCAGGCCGGCGATTGTGTCGGGGCCGAGATGGTCGAGCACCATCACCAGGGCGCGCAGCGAATTGCCGTGGGCCGCGACCAGGACCCGCTGCCCGGCCATCACCCGGGGCAGGATCGTCTCGATGTAATAGGGCAGGACCCGGGCGGCGGTGTCCTTCAGGCTTTCGCCGCCGGGCGGCCGGACGTCGTAGGAGCGCCGCCAGAGGTGGACCTGCTCCGCGCCCCATTTGGCGCGGGCATCGTCCTTGTTGAGCCCCGCGAGGTCGCCGTAATCGCGCTCGTTCAGGGCCTGCGACCGCTGCACGTCGAGATCCCGGAGGCCCATTTCCTCCAGCATCAGCGCGCAGGTGCGCTGCGCCCGGATGAGTTCAGACGTGAAGGCGATATCGAACCCGTAGCCCGCCTGCTTCAGGGCTCGACCGGCCGCGCGCGCCTCGTCGACGCCGCGCTCGGTGAGGCCGGGGTCGCGCCAGCCGGTGAACAGGTTCTTGAGATTCCACTCGCTCTGGCCATGGCGAGCGAGGACGAGGAGTCGCTCCATCGGCAGATCGTATCCCTGGTTGGTGGTCTAGAGCCCGAGCACATCCGCCATGGAATAGAGCCCCGGCGGCTTCGGATGTGCCCAGAGCGCGGCCTTGACGGCGCCGGCGGCGAACAGCCCGCGATCGGCGGCATGGTGGCTGATCGTCAGGGTCTCGCCGGCGCCGGCGAAGATCACGCTGTGGTCCCCGACCACGGAGCCGCCCCGCAGGGTGGCGAAACCGATATCGCCGGGGCGGCGCGCGCCGGTATGCCCGTCCCGGGTCGAGACCCGCACGTCCTTCAGGTCGACGCCGCGGCCCTCCGCGGCGGCCTCGCCGAGGAGCAAAGCGGTGCCGGAGGGCGCATCCACCTTCATGCGATGGTGCATCTCGGCGATCTCGATGTCGAACTCGTCGCCCAGCGCCTTGGCGACCCGGCGCACGAGCTCGGCCATCAGGTTGATGCCGAGCGACATGTTGCCCGAGCGGACGATGCGCGCGTGGTAGGCGGCGGCCCGGAGCTTGGCGAGGTCGTCGTCGGACAGGCCGGTGGTCCCGACCACATGGACGATGCGGGCCTGGGCGGCCAGCTCGGCGAATTGCACGGTGGCGGCCGGGGCGGTGAAGTCGAGCACCCCGTCCGCGGTGGCGAAGGCCTTCAGCGGGTCGTCGGTGACCGGAACGTCGAGGGGCGGCAGGCCGGCCAGCACGCCGGCATCCTGCCCGAGGACCGGCGAGCCCTCGCGCTCGATCGCCGCCGCGAGGGTGCAGCCCTCGGCCTCGGCCACCGCCCGCACCAGCATCCGCCCCATGCGCCCGTCCGCGCCGACCACCACGAGCCGCATCAATGTTGTCCTGTCGTCGTTCCGTCCCGGACAAGCCTGGCCGATGTCGGGCGCGCCATCAATGGGCCGGACGCCGGCCGGGACTGTTTCGGGCGGGGGCTCCCGCAGCCTCTCTCCGATGAAAAGGGCGCGGGAGCCTGCGTTACAATCAGTCCTTCTCGGGGGCGATCGCCTCGAGACCGCCGATATGCTTCTGCGCGTAGAGCGGCAGGCCGATCTGCTTGATCAGCTCCAGCTGGGTCTCGAGGAAGTCGATATGGCCTTCCTCGTCCTCGGCGAGATCCTCGAACAGGCGCTCGGAGACGCGGTCGTTGATCGATTCGCAGTACTTGGCAGCTTCGAGGTACAGGCTGCGCGCGCCGTTCTCGGCGGCGAGATCGCACTCGATGATCTCCTGCACGGTTTGACCGATTCGCAGAGGCTCCAGCTCCTGCAGGTTCGGGAAGCCGTCGAGGAACAGGATCCGGTCGATGAACCGATCCGCGTGGTTCATCTCCTCGATCGATTCCTTGCGCCAGAACTTGGCGAGATCGATATAGCCCCAGTCATTGAGCATCCGGAAATGCAGCCAGTACTGGCTGACCGCAGTCAGCTCGCTCTTCAGGCCGCGATTCAGGTACTCGATGACCTTGGTGTCGCCCTTCATGCCCCCGTACTCCTTACAGCTATTCTAGCGGGGGGGCATTGGCGTCACGCCGTGATCCCGTCCTCCGCAGTTTGGAATAAAACCAAACTGCAAGCGCTAGCGCAAGCCGTGGAGCATTCATGGCTGCCCTGATCGGCCGCCGCTTCTCTCAGCGCATTGCGCATGATCTCCCGGATGGTCCGGGCGCAGCGCCCGCATTTCGGGCTGCAGCCGAGGCAGGCATAGACCTGCGCCGGGGTGCGGGGACAGCCTGGGCCGGGCGACAGGCAGCTGCGAACGGCGCCATCGGACAGGACGTTGCAAGAACAGACGATCATGCGCGGTGCAGAACCCGTCTTCCTCGGGCCAGACCCGAACGCGTCGGGCCAGGCAATTCGGACCTACCAGATTAGAACGACTGAAAAGTAGAAGACTTTTCAATATCTTACTGGTCATCGGGGAGATGGCACCGCTGCCCCGGCGGGTCAAGGCGAAGCCAATCACTGCGTCGCGAGCGATTCCTCAGATCCGGTCAGAGGCCTCGAAGACCGGAGGCGTCAGGCGGGACATCCGGCCTCAGCGGGCGAGTTCGCGCAGGCCCAGCCGAATCAGCACCTTGGCCTCGGCGCCCTCCTCGGCGCCCTTCAGGGCCGCCGCGATCGCGGAAGCCGCCTGCACCTGCGGGTAGCCGAGATTCACCAGCGCCGAGATCGCGTCGGCCACGGGTCTGGGGGCGGCCCCCTCCTCGACGGCGCCGGTCAGCGCGATCAGCGCCGGATCGACCGGGGCGAAGGCGGGGGCCTTGTCCTTCAACTCGGCGGTGAGCCGGGCCGCCAGGCGCGGCCCGACGCCGGGCGCCCGGCTGATCGTGCCCTTGTCGCCGGTGGCGATGGCGTTCGCGAGGGCGTCGGGTTCCAGCACCGACAGGATCGCCAGGGCGACCCGTGCGCCGACGCCCTGGACGGTCTGGAGCAGGCGGAACCACTCCCGCTCGGCATCCGAGCGGAAGCCGTAGAGCCGGATCATGTCCTCGCGGACATGGGTCTCGATCGACAGCTCCGCCGCCTCGCCGACCTTGGGCATGCGCTGGAGCGTGCGCGCCGAGCAATGTGCGATGTAGCCGACGCCGGAGACGTCGAGGATCACGAAATCCTCGCCGAACGAATCCACCACGCCCTTGAGCTTGCCGATCATTCTGTGCCCGTCCGCTGTCGTGGCGATGCCTATAGAAGCCGGGGCGCGTCCGCCAGACGCGCTTGAGCCCCGGGGCACTTCGTGAAATCAGGGGGCCGTAACGGCCAGGCTTCGAGACGATCCTGCCGGGCCGGACGAGCGGGGAAACGACCATGCGCGCGCCCATACTCGCCCTGATCGGCCTGTTGTGCCTCGGTCCCGCCCGGGCGGCGGACGACCCGGCCGCAGCGGCCCCGAGCAAGGATCCGACCCAGGTCCGGGCGGGCGCCTATGTCCTCGACCCGGATCACGGCAAGATCACGTGGTCGGTCAGCCATCTCGGCTACTCGACCTATTACGGTCAGTTCACCGGCCTGTCCGGCAAGCTCGACCTTGACCCGAAGGCCCCGGACAAGAGCCGCCTGGAGGTCACCGTTCCGCTCGGCGGCGTCGTCACCGGCAGCCCGCGCCTGAACGAGCACCTGGCCGCGCCGGACTTCTTCGACACCGCGAAGTTCCCGAGCGCGACCTTTACGGCGACCGCTGTCGAGCCGACGAGCCCGACCACCGCGCGGATCACCGGCGACCTCACCCTGCGCGGCGTGACCCGACCGCTGGCGATCGACGCGACCTTCAACCAGGCGGGCATCCACCCGGTGGACCAGCGCTACACCGTCGGTTTCGACGGGCGCGCCGTGGTGAAGCGCTCGGATTTCGGCGTGAACGCCTACCTGCCCGCTCTGGGCGACGAGGTGTCGTTGCGCATCGAGGGCGAGTTCAAGGCGGCGCCCTGAGTCTCGGCTCCGCGAAGGCGGGCGATCGAGCCGGCGCCGAGATGGCCTTGGCGCCCGGGCCGGTATAGGCAGCGCCGGTCGCCCGCCTGCTCCGGACCGGTCGCCCGAGAGGGCCGCGCCCGTCGCGGGCGGCGCGCCGATCGTTGCCATGGAGGTCTGAGCGTTGCGCGGTGCTTGGCTGATCTGGTCTCTGGTGCTGGCGGGTCCGGCCTGCGCGCAAGCGCCTGCGCCGCCCACGCCCTCCCCGCTCGATAATTATGCCGAGGCGGCGGCGACGACCATCATCGCCGAACAGGCCTGCCCGGGCATCCAGGTGAAGGCCGGGCAGCTGACGACCCTGCGTCTCGCCACCAAGGTCGGCGCGGCGCAGGAACCCATCCTCCAGGAGAAGCTGCGGACCCGGGCGACGCAGGTCCGCCAGCAGCTCGCGGCCGACGGCCGGGAGGCGTGGTGCACGCAGGCGCTGGCCGCCTTCGGTCCTCAGGGCAGCGTCGCCAAGGGCATCCTGGCGACCGGCGCACCAATCCGCTGACCCTGTCCAGGATTGACACGGAGCCACCCCGCCCCTACTGACCCGGCATGGCGCGCGGCCTCCTCGACGAGGTCCGCGCGTTTCGCGTTGTCCGGGTCCGCCCGTGCAATGACTTCAAACAAGAAGCCGGTCCAGGGGCAGCCGCCCCGGAGGCCGTTCGAGAACACGAGAGCAACGATGTTCGCAGTCATCAAGACGGGCGGCAAGCAGTACCGCGTCGCCGCCAACGACACCATCACCATCGCCACCCTGCCGGGCGAGGCCGGTGAAACCGTGACCTTCGGTGAGGTCCTCCTGTTCGCCGACGGTGCGGGCGCCACGCAGGTCGGTGCGCCGACCCTGTCGGGCATCAGCGTCACGGGCGAGATCGTGAGCCACGGCCGCGACAAGAAGGTCATCGCCTTCAAGAAGCGCCGCCGCCAGAACTCGCGCCGCAAGCGCGGTCACCGCCAGCACCACACCGTGGTGCGCATCACTGGCATCTCCGCGTGATCGAGCGCGGGCCCCAGGTGAGGCCCGCGATCCGCGCGACCCACACGCATTCGGAGCAGATCCCATGGCACACAAGAAAGCAGGCGGCTCGTCCCGCAACGGCCGCGACTCGGAAGGCCGGCGCCTCGGCGTCAAGAAGTTCGGCTCGGAAGCCGTGATTCCGGGCAACATCATCGTGCGCCAGCGCGGCACCAAATGGCATCCCGGCAGCAATGTCGGCATGGGCAAGGACCACACGCTGTTCGCGCTGGTACCGGGCCATGTCCGCTTCGAGACGCGCCGCGGGCGCGCCTTCGTGGCCGTAACCCCGCTGGCCCAGGCCGCGGAATAACAGGCGGGCGCCCGAGCGGCGAAGCTGGCGTCCCGCCCGGTGTCCCACACCGGACCGGAGACGTCGATGCCGAGCCCCTCACGGGACGGATCGGACGGAACACCGGGGAGGATGGGGCACCATCCTCCCCTTCGTCGTCTTGAGGCGGTGCCCCGGAGCCGGGAACGCCGCCCTGCGAGGGCACGATGTTCCCCGATCTCACCCGCGACGATGTCTTCCGGATCGAGACGCGTAGGCTCTGGCTGCGCTGGCCGACGGCCAAGGACAGGGACGCCATTCTGAAGCTGGCCGGCGACCGTGCGGTGGCCGAGATGCTGGCGCGGGTGCCGCACCCGCTGCCGGCCCCGGTGGTCGACGCGTTCCTGCTGCAGGCGCGGGCCGAGAACGCGACCGGCGCGGGCCTGACGCTGGCCCTGGCGCGGCGCTCGGCGCCGGCGAGCCTGATCGGTGTCGTCGCCATCCACCCCGGCAGCGACGGCACGCCGGAGCTCGGCTATTGGCTCGGCCAACCCTATTGGGGCGCCGGCCTGATGCGCGAGGCGGTGCGGGCTCTCTGCAATGCGTTCTTCGCCTATGCGGGCGGGACCGACCTCGCCTCCTCGGCGCGGATCGTGAACCCGGCGTCCCGGCGCGTGCTGGAGGCCTGCGGGTTCGTGCATACCGGCACCGGCACGAAGCCGTTCCCGGCCCGCGGCGCCGATCTGCCGGTGGACCTGTTCCATCTGGATCGGGCCCGGTGGCGGGCCTGCGCCGCCGAGGCGGTGTTGACGGAGGCGGCTTGAGCGCGCGGCCTTCGACATCGGCAATGGAGCGCAATCGCCGACGGAATGAGGGTGCGGGTCGCTGATCCGCATCGGAGAGCGTCATCGCCGAAGGGTTTCGGACTTTCGGACAATGATGATGCCACCTAGGTACTTAGAGCATCGGCTAGGATTGCGGATCCGGGACGGTGCTCGACAAGGGATAGAGCTGTGAAATTCCTCGACGAAGCCAAGGTCTATGTCCGCTCCGGTGACGGCGGTCCCGGCTGCGTCTCGTTCCGGCGGGAAAAGTTCATCGAGTTCGGCGGCCCGAACGGCGGCGATGGCGGGCGCGGCGGCGACGTCTGGGTCGAGTGCGTCGAGGGCCTCAACACCCTGATCGACTACCGCTACCAGCAGCACTTCAAGGCCAAGAAGGGCGAGCACGGCATGGGCTCGAACTGCCACGGCGCCAACGGCTCCGACGTGGTGCTGAAGGTGCCGGCCGGCACGCAGATCTTCGCCGAGGACGGCGAGACCCTGATCGCCGACCTCACCGAGGTCGGGCAGAAGATCCGGCTCGCCAAGGGCGGCAATGGCGGCTTCGGCAACGCCTACTTCACCACCTCCACGAACCGCGCCCCGAAGCACGCCAATCCGGGCCTGGAAGGCCAGGAGATGTGGATCTGGCTGCGGCTCAAGCTGATCGCCGATGCCGGCCTCGTCGGGTTGCCCAATGCGGGCAAATCGACCTTCCTGGCGAGCGTCACCGCGGCCAAGCCGAAGATCGCCGATTACCCGTTCACGACCCTGCATCCGGGCCTCGGCGTGGTGCGCTCGGACAACCGCGAATTCGTGCTCGCCGACATTCCCGGCCTGATCGAGGGCGCCCACGACGGCGTCGGGCTTGGCGACAAGTTCCTGGCGCATGTCGAGCGCTGCCGGGTGCTGCTGCACCTCGTCGACGGCACCAGTGAGCATGCCGGCAAGACCTACAAGCTCGTCCGCGGCGAGATCGAGGCCTACGGCAACGGCCTGGCCGACAAGCCCGAGATCGTGGCGCTCTCGAAGGCCGACGCGCTCGATGCCGAGACGCTCAAGAGCCAGGTCGCCAAGCTGAAGCGCGCCGCCGGCCGGGCGCCGCTGGTCCTGTCCTCGGCCAGCCGCAAGGGCGTGCCGGAAGCGCTCCGGGCGATCCAGACCGAGATCGACACGAGCACAGCCGCGGAGGCGGACGCCCGGCCGGCGGTGGCTTGGCAGCCGTGAGTGACGGGGCGGGACGCGCGGGCTAATCTGGCCGTCGGAGAAATCCCGATGACGCAGCAACTGACGATTCGCGACGAGGATTTTGAGCTGGCCCGCGACATTGCCGGCCGGCTCGGGACTTCTTTGAATGATGCAGTGGCGAAAGCCCTCCACGATCTGGACCGTCGTACGGGACCGGATCGCGGCCTCGAGTTTTCGCAGCAGGCTGAACTTGACGCTCTTCGAGCTCTGGTGGCCGAGGCACGTCCCCACATCGTTCCCGGAGCTCAAAACGATCATGGCTGGCTCTACGATTGGAACGGCCTGCCGGCATGATTGCGCTGGACAGCTCCGCGCTCGTTGCCATTGCTCTCGATGAGCCCGAGGGACGGATCTTCGCCGAGATGATTGTTCGTCATCGGGCGATCATCGGAGCACCGACGCTCTTAGAAACACGCATGGTGCTTGGTTCGCTGATGCCAACATTCGCCGATGCGTTTCTTGATCGGCTCATTGCGATGCCGAGTATCCGAACCACGAATTTTGGCCTGGACGCTTTCCGTGCCGCTGCCGATGCCTTCAGGCGATATGGAAAGGGCCAGGGGCACATTGCCTACCTGAACTTCGGCGATTGCCTGGCCTACGCGGTGGCCAAGGTTCATGCGGTGCCCCTCCTCTTCAAGGGGAACGACTTCATCCACACCGATCTGGTGCCGGCCTACAACCCGCGCGCCTGATCGGCCGAGGCGTCCAATCCCGCAGGCCCGCGGCAATGCCGGGCTTGGCGTCTTCGGAAGGCCGTCGCGCCTCCGCACGCTGTTCATTCGCGCGGACTTCGTCCAAACCGCATCGATGCCTCGTCTCTGCGAAGAATTATGATCCCGGCCCTCGAAGAATTCCGCCGCGTCGTCATCAAGGTCGGGTCGGCCCTGTTGGTCGATCGCAATGCCGGCCGGCTGCGCCACGCATGGTTGGCGGCTTTGGCGGAGGACATCGCCGAGTTGCACGGGCGGGGCGTCGATGTGCTGGTCGTGTCGTCCGGCAGCATCGCCCTCGGGCGGACGGTGCTCGGCCTGCCGCCGGGGATCCTGCGGCTGGAGGAGAGCCAGGGGGCGGCCTCGGTCGGGCAGATCACCCTGGCCCGGCACTGGGCGGAAGCGCTCGGCCATCACGGCATCGTGGCGGGCCAGATCCTGGTGACCCCGCAGGACACCGAGGAGCGCCGCCGCTACCTCAACGCCCGGGCGACCGTGCTGAAGCTGTTGGAGATGCGCGCCGTCCCGGTGGTCAACGAGAACGACACGGTGGCGACCTCGGAGATCCGCTACGGCGACAACGACCGGCTCGCCGCCCGGGTCGCCACGATGATCGATGCCGACGTGCTGGTGCTGTTCTCGGATATCGACGGGCTCTACACGGCGCCGCCCCAATCGGACCCGGATGCGCGCCACCTGCCGGTGGTGGAGCGCATCACCCCGGAGATCGAGGCGATGGCCGGCGGCCCGGCCTCGGAACTGTCCCGGGGCGGCATGCGCACCAAGGTCGAGGCGGCCAAGATCGCGGCCTCCGGGGGCACGCACCTCGTCATCGCGGACGGGCGGGGCAAGAACCCCCTGAAGGCGGTGCGCGAGGGTGCGCGTTGCACCTGGTTCCTGTCCGGCTCGACGCCGACCGCGGCGCGCAAGACTTGGATCGCCGGCTCCCTAGAGCCGCGCGGGACGCTGACCATCGATGCCGGTGCCGCCAAGGCATTGCTCGGCGGCGCCAGCCTGCTGCCCGTGGGCGTCCGGGCGATCGAGGGCAGCTTCTCCCGGGGCGACGCCGTGATGATCCGCGATCCCGAGGGCCGCGTGCTCGGCCGCGGCCTCGTGGCCTATGACAGCGCCGAGGCGGCCCTGATCATCGGCCATCCGAGCGCGCGCATACCGGAATTGCTCAACTATCCGGGCCGGGCCTGGATGGTGCATCGCGATGATCTCGCGATGTTTTAGACTGGACTGATTCCGATCAGTTCTTGTCTAGTTGTAGAAGGTGCGATCTCTGTCACGCCCGGTGAGTCAGCACACTTGTGGGCCCGTCGCCCGATGTGCAAAGACCCGCTCTTCCCCTGTCGGGCCGGTCTTCGCGGCCCCCGAACACCGAGGACGCCAGCGTGCCCGTCCTGAACCTGAGATCCGATCTCGCCGAGGCCGAGGCCCTGCCGGAGCTGATGGCGGCGATCGGCCGGCGGGCGCGCGTCGCCGGCCGGCGCATGGCGCTCGCCTCCGCCCAAACCAAGGACCGGGCGCTGCGCCTCATCGCCGAGCGGCTGCGGGCGAATGCGGACGAGATCCTGCGCGAGAATGCCCGCGACGTGGCCGCGGCCCGCCAGGCCGGCCAGAGCGCCGCGCTGGTCGACAGGCTCGCCCTGGATGCCGGCCGCCTCGCGGCGATCGCCGAATCCGTCGAGAAGGTCGGGGCGCTGGCCGACCCGGTCGGGCGACAGCTCGCCGCGATCGAGCGGCCGAACGGCCTTCTGATCGAGCGGATCGCCGTGCCGCTCGGCGTCATCGGCGTCATCTTCGAGAGCCGCCCGAACGTCACCGCAGATGCCGGCGCGCTCTGCCTCAAGGCCGGAAACGCTGCGATCCTGCGCGCGGGCTCGGACAGCCATCGCAGCGCCCTGGCGATCGCCAAGGCGATGAGCGAGGGCCTGGCCGAGGCGGGCCTGCCCGCCGACGCAATCCAGCTCGTGCCGACCCGGGACCGCGCCGCGGTCGGGCTGATGCTCGGCGGCCTCGACGGCTGCATCGACGTGATCGTGCCCCGGGGCGGGCGCGGCCTTGTGGAGCGCGTCCAGGCCGAGGCCCGGGTGCCGGTCTTCGCCCATCTCGACGGCGTCAACCACGTCTACGTGGCGGCCGCCGCCGATCTCGACATGGCGCTGGCCGTGCTGCTCAACAGCAAGATGCGCCGGACCAGCGTCTGCGGCGCCGCCGAGACCCTGTTGGTGGACCGTGCCTGCGCGGCGACGCATCTCGCCCCCCTCGTCCGCACCCTGCTCGATGTCGGCTGCGCGGTGCGCGGCGACGCCGAGACCCAGGCGGTGGATCCCCGGGTGACGCCGGTCTCCGAGGCGGACTGGCACACCGAGTATCTCGACGCGATCATCGCGGCGCGGGTGGTCGACGGGATCGACGCGGCGATCGAGCATATCGAGACCTACGGCTCGCACCACACCGACGCGATCATCACAGCCGACCGCGCCGAGGCCAACCGCTTCCTGGCCGAGGTCGATTCGGCGATCGTCACCCACAACGCCTCGACCCAGTTCGCCGATGGCGGCGAGTTCGGTTTCGGCGCCGAAATCGGCATCGCCACCGGGCGCATGCATGCCCGCGGCCCGGTGGGTGTCGAGCAGCTGACGACGTTCAAGTACCGCGTCCACGGCAGCGGGCAGATCCGCCCGTGATCCGACCCGAAGTCCCGGCGTGCGGCTGATCCTGCCGCCGAGCGCGCCCGGCATGCGGATCGGCCTCTACGGCGGATCCTTCAACCCCGCCCATCGCGGCCACCGCCACGTCACCGTGACGGCTCTGCGCCGGCTCGGGCTCGACCGGGTGTGGTGGCTGGTGAGCCCCGGCAATCCGCTCAAGAGCCGGATTGCCCTGCCCTCCGTGGAGGCGCGCTGCGCCCAGGCCCGGGAGATCGCCCGGCATCCGCGCATCGCGGTGACCGGCATCGAGGCGGCGCTGGGTGTGCGCTTCACGGTCCAGACCCTGCGCTACCTGACCCGCCGCTGCCCCGGCGTGCAGTTCGTCTGGATCATGGGGGCGGATTCGCTCGGCAATTTCCACCGCTGGAAGGGATTCGCCGAGATCGCCCGGCTCGTGCCGATCGCGATCATCGACCGGCCGGGATTCACCATGACGCCGCTCAGCGCCCGGGCCGCCCACCGGCTGGCCGGGGCCCGGATCCCCGAGGCGGCGGCCCATACTTTGCCGACGCGCCCACCCCCGGCCTGGGTGTTCCTCCACGGACCGCGGTCGCCCCTGTCCTCGACCCAGATCCGCAACGGCAAACGGGGACGCTGAGGGCTCGAATGCGACGCAGTTGCAATCGTCGCACGATACAGCCAATTTCATACCGGTTCGCGAACCCTGACAGGGCGGCGCGACATCACGAGGAATCAGGACGCTGCCCGAGACCATTCGCACGGAGACCATCCGCACACATGCCCCCGTTCCGGAAGAGCCCGGAATGGCGCGCTCGGACGACCTGAAGGCGCTCGCCCTCTCGTGCCTCGACGAGATGAAGGCCGAGGAGACGATCGCGATCGACCTGGCTGGCAAGACCTCCCTCGCCGACACGATGATCATCGCCTCCGGCCGGTCGCAGCGCCATGTCGGCTCGATCGCCGACAAGTTCATCCAGGAGATGAAGAATCGCGGCTACGGCAATGCCCGGGTGGAAGGCATGCCGGCCTGCGACTGGGTGCTGATCGATGCCGGCGACGTGCTCGTCCACATCTTCCGCCCGGAAGTGCGCGGATTCTACAATCTCGAGAAGATGTGGGGCGCGGATCGCCCGGTCGGCCTGGCGGCGGATTAGCGGTCGCCCGACCTACACCGTCATTGCGAGTGCAGCGAGGCAATCCGGCAGGGGCGCGACGTCGAGAGATCGCGCGCTGCCCTGGTTTGCTTCGCTGCGCTCGCAATGACGGCGTGGCAACATCTGTCCCACCCCCTCATCCTGAGGTGCCGCGGCGCAGCGGAGGCCTGGAAGGAGACCTCCAGGGATCGCGCGGCCGGCGGGAGGGCTCCTTCGCGGCTCGCTTCGCTCACATCTCAGGATGAGGGTCAGGGTTGGGGCAAGCCTCATCGAACCCGTCCCGAAACAGCGAGAGATCCCCTGCCCCGTGCGCCTCGTCCTGGCAGCCATCGGCCGGTTGAAGGCCGGCCCGGAGCGTGAGCTCGCCTCACGATACCGCGACCGCGCCGCGCAGCTCGGCCGCGGGCTCGGCTTTCCCGCCTGCGACAGCGTCGAGATCGTCGAATCCCGAGCCCGCCGGGCGCCGGACCGCTGCGCCGAGGAGGCGTCTGCCCTGCTGACGCATCTGCCGCCCGGCGGGGTGCTGGTCGCCTATGACGAGCGGGGACGGTCGGATATCGCCAGCGAAGCTCTCGCCGAGCGGATCGCCGGCTGGCGCGATGCCGGTCGGCCGGCGCTGATGGTCGCGATCGGGGGGCCGGACGGCCTAGATGCCTCAATTCGGACGAAGGCGGAGCTGATCCTGTCGTTCGGGGCCGCCACCCTGCCCCATGGACTCGTGCGCGTGCTCGCCCTGGAACAGATCTATCGCAGCCTGACCATCCTGGCCGGCCATCCGTATCACCGCGGCGAGCCGGGCTGAGGCATCGTGCGGTTCGATCGCCTCGCCCGTGCCGTCCTGCCGCGCTCAATCCGATGCACGCTCGTGCTGGTCGCGCTCGCCTGCGCCGCCGGACCATCGCGGGCCGAGGACCCGGCTCCCAATGCCGACGCGGAAAAAATCCAGCGCGCCACCGAGGAGCGCGAGCGGCGGGCCGAGAACCTGAAGCGAGTCCAGGACGCGCTCGCAGCCAGCGCCGGCCAGCGTGCGCAGTTCGAGGCCGAGATCACCGCCATCGGCTCGGACCGGGCCAAGCTCGACAGCGCCCTCCTCGATGCGGGGCGCCAGGCTCAGGCCACCGAAGACCGGTTGAGCCGCCTGGAAGAGCGGCTCAGGGCGATGACCGAGAGCGAGGCCGCGATCCGGCGCTCGCTGCATGCCCGCCGCGGCATCGTCGCCGAGATCCTGGCGGCTTTGCAGCGGATGGGCCGGCGGCCGCCCCCGGCCGTGCTGGTGAGCCCGGAGGACGTGCTCGCGGTGATCCGCACCTCGATGCTGCTCGGCGCCGTGGTTCCGGAGCTGCGCGGCGAGGTCGACACCCTGGCCGCGGACCTCGCCGAGATGATCCGCCTGCGCGGCCTGATCGCGCAGGACAAAGAGGGGCTGGCCAACGACCTCGCCGGCTGGGCCCGCGAGCAGCAGCGGCTCCAGGCCCTCGTGACCGCCCGGCGTGCCCGGCAGGCGGAGGTCGAGAGCGGCCTGACCGCGGAGCGCCGACGCGCCGCCGAGCTCGGCGCCCAGGCCAAATCGCTGAAGGACCTGCTCGACCGCACCGAGGCCGAGGTCGCCGCGTCCAAGCGCTCGGCCGAGGAGGCCAAGGCCGCGGCCGAGCGCGAGGCCCGGGTGACGCAGGAGCGTTTCGCCGCGGCGGGCTTCCGCGACCCGGCGCGGCTGGCCCCGAAGGTGCATTTCGCCGAGGCGCGGGGCGAAGTGCCGCGGCCGGTCAGCGGACGGCTGATGCGGGGCTTCAACCAGCCGGACGGCAATGGCGGGATCACGCGCGGCGTGTCTTTCACGACCCGGCCGAAGGCGCTGGTCTCCTCGCCGGCGGATGGCTGGGTCAAATTCGCCGGGCCGTTCCGGTCCTATGGGCGTCTCTTGATCATCGACGCGGGCGATGGCTACTATCTTCTGCTGGCGGGGATGGATCAGATTAGCGTAGAGGTCGGCCAGTTCGTACTCGCGGGGGAACCCGTGGGCAGCATGGGCGAGGGTAGCGCGGGCTCGCCCGGGTCCGACGGTGAGCCGACCCTCTACGTCGAGTTCAAGAAGGATGGCGGCTCCGTCGATCCGGAGCCGTGGTGGGCGAAGAGCCCCAGTGATAAGATACTTGGCGAGAAGGTTCGCGGCTGATGCGCAAGACATCCCTGATCATGCTCGGCGCCTTCCTGGGTGCCGGCACCTCCATGGTGGCGACCCAGACCGACTTCCTGTCGGGACCGCGGGCGGTGGCCGCCTCGGCCGAGACCTATCGCCAGCTCAGCCTGTTCGGCGACGTCTTCGAGAAGGTTCGCACCGACTACGTCGAGAAGCCCGACGAGTCGAAGATGATCGAGGCCGCCGTCAACGGCATGCTGACCTCGCTCGACCCGCATTCGAGCTACATGGACGCGAAGGCGTTCCGTGACATGCAGACCACCACCCGCGGCGAGTTCGGCGGGCTGGGCATCGAGGTCACCATGGAAGACGGCCTGATCAAGGTCGTCACGCCGATCGACGACACTCCGGCCGCCAAGGCGGGCCTGCTGGCCAACGACATCATCACCCAGATCGACGACGACCAGGTCCAGGGCCTGACCCTGAACCAGGCTGTCGACAAGATGCGCGGCCCAGTGAATTCGAGCGTGAAGCTCAAGATCTCCCGCAAGGAGTCGAAGGACCCGATCGACGTCACGCTCACCCGCGACGTGATCAAGATCAAGCCGGTGCGCTCGAAGGTGGAGGGCGGCGACGTCGCCTATATTCGCCTGACCCAGTTCAACGAGCAGACCTTCGACGGCATGCGGGCGGCGATCGAGAAGCTCTCGAGCGAGATCGGCGCCGACAAGCTCAAGGGCTACGTCGTCGACCTGCGCAACAACCCGGGTGGCCTGCTCGACCAGGCCGTGATGGTCTCCGACGGCTTCCTCGACCGCGGCGAGATCGTCTCGACGCGCGGTCGCAACCCCGATGAGACCCAGCGGTTCTCGGCCAAGGCCGGCGACCTGACCAAGGGCAAGCCGGTGGTGGTGCTGGTCAACGGCGGCTCGGCCTCCGCCTCCGAGATCGTGGCCGGCGCCCTGCAGGACCACAAGCGCGCGACCATCATGGGCACCCGCTCCTTCGGCAAGGGCTCCGTGCAGTCGATCATCCCGCTCGGCGGCTCCGGCGCCCTGCGGCTCACCACGGCGCGCTACTACACGCCGTCCGGCCGCTCGATCCAGGCGAAGGGCATCGAGCCCGACGTCGAGGTGCTGCAGGACGTGCCCGACGAGCTGAAGGGCAAGGACGAGACCAAGGGCGAGGCCGGCCTGAAGGGCCACCTGAAGCAGAAGGATACCGACGAGCGCGGCGGCTCCTCCGCCTACATCCCGCCGGATCCGGCCAAGGACAAGCAGCTCCTCTCGGCAATCGACTTCCTGCACGGCATCCAGAAGGGCGCCGCCAACGGCACCCAGGCGCCGGCGAAGCCGAGCGTGCCGAACTGATCCCTTCTGCCTGAGTGAGATCCCGACACGACCCCGTCCGGCCCCTGGGCCGGGCGGGGTTTTTCGTGGCCGATCGGGGCGTTAGCGGAAGATTAACCATACCGGCCGGCAATGATCGCCGGGATTCGCGCCGCTGCTATCGGGCGTTGGACGCGCATCCGCATCGAGTGCCGCTTGACCGAACCCACCGACGATATCCTCACGCGCCCCCTCGGGGTGCCGGAGGCGCGAGCGCCGGAGCGGCCCCTGGGCCGGTTCGCGCGCCTCGTCGCGCCCCTGCGCCGGCCGAAGGTCGCGGCGGGCGCGATCGCCGGCGGGCTGCTCGCGGCCTGCGGGCTGGTCCTGGCTCTGGGCGACCCGCAGGGTGGCGAGCCGCGGGTCGAGGTCGCGATCACCCTGCGCGAGCCGCTGGCGCGCCCTGCCCCGGCGCCGGTCGCGGCCGTCCCGGAGCCCTCGGGCCCGGTGGTGGTCAATGCCGGCGGCTCGCAGCAGCGCAGCGCCGAGGAGATCGAGACCGCCTCGGGCGTGACCGTGGTGCGTCCCCCGGGCTCGGGTCCGAGCGAGGCCGTGGTGATCCGCGTGCCGCCGGCCAACGCCCCACGGCTCGCCTCCGCGCCCGACCCGCGGATCAGCGAGCAGGGCCGCCACGGCATCATGCCGAAGCTCGGCGAGGGCCGGATCCGCGCCCTCGACGTCTATGCCCGGGCGGAGGAGCCCGGCACCGGCCCGCGGGTCGCGATTCTAGTGACCGGCCTCGGCGTCGGCCAGGCCGCCACCGCCGGCGCGACCGTGCGCCTGCCCGCCGCCGTCAGCCTCGCCTTCCTGCCCTACGGCGCCGAGGCCGAGCGCTCGGCCGCCCGGGCCCGCGATGCCGGCCACGAGGTCTTCCTCCAGCTGCCCATGGAGCCGTTCGACTATCCCGACAGCGACCCCGGCCCCCAGACCCTGCTCACCACCCTGAAGGGCCTGGAGAATGCCGACCGCCTCGCCTGGTCGCTCGCCCGCTTCCCCGGCTATGTCGGCGTGGCGAACTTCATGGGCGCCAAGATGATGGCCGACCCGGCCTTCGAGCCGGTCCTGCGCGAGATCGGCACCCGCGGCCTCGGCTTCCTCGACGACGGCACCGGCCCGAAGCCCGCGCCGGCCAACAAGGGCCGCACACCGATCGCCCGGGCGGAGCTCGTCCTCGACGCGGTGCCCCGCGCCGACGCCATCGATGCCGCGCTGGCCCAGGCCGAGGCGCGCGCCCGGGCCAGCGGCTTCGCCCTGGTCTCGGCCAGCGGCGCGGCGCTCAGCGTCGACCGGATCGCCCGCTGGGCCCGGGACCTCGACGCCCGCGGGATCCGTCTGGTCCCGGCGAGCGTCGCCCTGCGCGGCGCGCCGGAGAAGCGGGTCAGCGTCGCCAATTGACCGCGCGCTTTCCGGGCCGGCGGCGTTGCCGCGCGACTTGCGCCTGACCTATGGTCGCCGGCGATGACCACAGATTCTGATCCGGGCGCCGCGTTGCCCTACCGCCCCTGCGTGGGCGTCGCGCTGATCGCGCCTTCGGGCGGCGTCTTCGTCGGGCGCCGGACCAAGGATGCCGGCCCGGAGCACGTCGCCGGCCCGTATATGTGGCAGATGCCCCAGGGTGGCATCGATCCCGGCGAGGATCCCGAGATGGCCGCCCGCCGGGAGCTCTATGAGGAGACCAACGTGCCGCCGGACGCCGTGCGGCTGCTCGGCGAGATCCCGGACTGGCTCGCCTACGACTTGCCCCCGGCTGTGATGAAGCAGGCCTGGAAGGGACGCTATCGCGGCCAGACCCAGAAATGGTTCGCCTACGGCTTCCTCGGCAGCGAGGATCTGATCGACGTGCTGAGCCCCGGCGGCGGCGCCCACAAGGCCGAGTTCGATGCCTGGCGCTGGGCGCGCTTCTCCGAGTTGCCGGACCTGATCGTGCCGTTCAAGCGCCCGGTCTACGAGCGCGTGGTCGAGGCGTTCGCCGGCCTCGCGGGCTGGGCGGCCGAGACCGGGACGAGCCGGCCGTGACGCGGCGGACGGGATCGTAACGGTGGTGCGCTGGCTCGCGATCCCGCTCGCACTCGCTCTGGCGTGGCTTGCCTTCACGGTGAGCCCGCTCTGGTCGCTCTACGATCTCGCGCAGGCCGTGCGCCGGCACGACGTGGCCTATATCGAGAGCCACGTGAATTTCCGGACGCTGCGTCTGTCCCTGGTCCGCCAGATCACCGGGGCGGTGCGGGCCGCCTCCGACACCGACCTGGAGCTCGAGCCCCGCGACCGGCAGCGCCTCAACGACGTCGCCTACGGCCTCGCCCTGGCGCTGGCCGAGACCCTGGTCACGCCCGAGACGGTCATGGACCTGCTCGACAACGGTTGGCCCGACAAGCTCGACATCGAGCGCCCCGCCGACCTCAAGCCGGAGGGCCTGGCGATCGGCAGCGCCGGCCGGCTCTTGCCCTACTACACGTCGTTGGAGATGCGCGGCTTCCGGGCCGTGGTGATCCCGATCCCGCCCGAGGCCCCCCGGGCGGAGCGTACCCGGATCCGGCTGCGGCTGCGCGGCCTGAGCTGGCGGCTGGTCGATATCGAGATGGCCGGCATCCTGCGCGCCCAGATCGCCGCCAAGCTGGGCCGGGCGCTGGCCCGGGCCAAGCTCGGAGCGAGCGCCGGGGAGGAGAAGTAGCGGCGCTTTCCGGCGCGCGATGGTCGCGGAGCGACGAACTCAGACCGCGACGGCAGCCCCCCGAAACCCGAGCCGCTTCCTCATTCTGAGGTGGGGTGTCGGGACAAACGTCGATCGTCGGTGCGCGGGCTTACCCCCGCTCAATCCGGCTTCGCGGCCGGCGCTTTGGCGGCCGGCGTCTTCTCGTCCACCGGTGCCTTGGCCTTGGGCTTGCGGGCTTCGACCAGGCTCTCGGCCTCGTCCTCGTCGGTGTCGCCGCCCTGCACGATCGTCTTGTCGGGGTTGGCCAAGAGCGACTTCGCGATGCCGAGCAGCACCTCGCACTCGCCCGGGAATTTGTAGGTCTCCAGAACGATCGCCGCGTCGCGCAGCGTGCGCAGGTCGCGCACCGTCTGGGCGTTGGCGTCCGCCTGCAGTTCCTTCTTGGCGGCGATCCCCTCCTCGATCTGGGCGCCCTTCACGTCGCACGCGGCCCGGGCCGGCAGGGTGGCGGCCGCGAGGGCGAGCGCGAGACCGGTGGCGATGAGGGGGCGCCGCATGGCGGGAATCCTTGGGGGTGGGGTTCAGGCGTGATGGTGGTGCGCGGTGCGCAGGATGTCGTTCGTGAGCGCGACGAGCTGGCTGGGCCGGTACGGCTTCGGGACGAACACCGATTCGGAGACGGCGTCGGCGGCCGACAGGCAGGCACGGCCGCCGGACGTGTAGATGACAGGCAGGTCCGGGCAGACGCTGCGGGCGCGGCGCGCCAGCGCCAGGCCGTTCGTGTTGCGGGCGAGGTCGATATCGGTGAAGAGCATGTCCACGCTCTCCCGTGCCAGGATCGCCTCGGCCTCCCAGGCATCCGCGGCGGTGAGCACCCGATAACCTTCTTCGAGAAGCGCCTCGGCGGCCAGCTCGCAGACGGTCGGCTCGTCCTCGACCACGAGGATGGTCGCGGCGGCCGGGTCCAGGGCGGGCATGGACGGGCAGGCGAAGGCGGCGGCGAACGGCATCATGACGCAACTCCCACTCACCCGGCGGGGGCGCGGTAGCCCCGTGCCGGATCGAAGGAGCAACGGGCCCCTGCGCCCCGGCGTTCGCCGTGATTGCATCGAATTGCTCGGACTTGGTGCACGGCCCGTTAACCCCGCCCCGGCGCAGGTGAACGGAGGCTCCGAAATGGTTAACGGTGCGTTACCGGGATGCATCGGGAGGGCGGATCCGTGAACCGGTCCTGGCAGCTGGGCACCGGCCTGCTCCTCACGGGCCTCGCCGGATACGTCGATGCGCTGGGCTTCGTGCGGCTCGGCGGCCTCTACACCTCGTTCATGAGCGGCAACACCACGCAGCTCGCGGTCTTCGGCGCCGAGGCGAACCTGCACAAGATGCTGCTGCCGGCGATCCTGATCGCGGCCTTCCTGACCGGCTCGGTCCTGGGCAGCGGGCTCGCGATCCTGGTGCCGACGCGCTGGAGCACCCCGGTGGTGCTCGCCTACGAATCGCTGCTGATCCTCGGCGGCCTGGCGCTGGGCCTGGCCACGCCCGAGCTGGGGCTCGCCGCGTTCTTCGTGGCCGTCGCCATGGGGGCGCAGAACGCCGTGCTGGCGCAGGTGCAGGGGTTTCGCGCCGGCACCACCTTCGTCACCGGTGCCCTGTTCAGCCTCGGCCAGAAGATCGCCAAGGCGCTGACCCGCACGGGCGACCCGCTCGGTTGGATCGGCGACGGGCTGGTCTGGTTGTCCCTGTTGCTGGGGGCCCTGCTGGGGGCCCTGGCCTACGACGCGTTTGCCCTCTACGCCCTGATCGCGCCGGCAGCGGTTTCCGGGGTGCTCGCGCTCATCACCGCGTTCCTGGTCCTGCGCGCCGGCGCGCGGACCCCGAAGGTCGAGTCTCCATGAGCAGTTCCGTCAGCCATCCGTCCCTCACCGACCACGTCGCCCCGCTGGAGGCGGGTGCCCACGTGGTCGCGGCGCATTTCCTGAAGGAGGCTCCCGCCCTGGCGCTCGGCGACGGCACCGTCGCCCTGATGCGGGGCGATAGCTTCACGCGCATCGCGGCCCATCCCGACAGCGGGATCCTGGTGGCGGCCGGAAGTCCGGACCGCCTGGTCACCGGCGGCGACGATGGCCGCGTGGTCGAGATCCGGGCCGATGGCGCGACGCAGGAACTCGGCGCCGCCAAGGGCGGCGCCTGGATCGACGCGCTGGCGCTGCACCCGGACGGGTCCGTCGCCTGGTCTGCGGGTCGCGCGGTCGTCGCCCGGGACGGCAAGGGCCGGGAGAAGAGCTTCACGGCCCCCTCCACGGCCCGGGGCCTGGTCTTCGCCCCGAAGGGCTACCGGCTCGGCGTCGCCCACTACAACGGCGTGAGCCTCTGGTACCCGAATCTCGAGACCCCCGCCGAGGTCGTGAGCTGGAAGGGCTCGCATATCGACGTCACCTGGTCGCCGGACGGCAGGTTCGTCGTCTCGACCATGCAGGAGAATGCCCTGCACGGCTGGCGTCTGCAGCCGGATCGCGGCCACATGCGGATGTCGGGCTATCCCGGCAAGGTCCGGTCGGTGTCGTGGTCGTCGGACGGCAATTGGCTCGCCACCGGCGGTGCCGAGGCGGCGATCGTCTGGCCGTTCGATTCCAAGGAGGGCCCCACCGGCAAGGCGCCGCGGGAATGCGGCGTGCGGCCGGCCCGGGTATCGCGGGTGGCGTTCCACCCAAAGGCGCCGGTGCTGGCGGTGGGCTACGAGGACGGCTGCATCCTGCTGGTGCGCTTCACCGACGCCTCGGAGCTGCTGGTGCGGCGGGCCGTCCAGGGAAGCGGGATCACGGCGCTCGCCTGGGACGCGCGCGGGAACCGCATGCTGTTCGGCTGCGCCGACGGCCAGGCCGGCCTGCTGACTCTGCCGGCCTGATCGTCTTGGTCTTTGGCCGCAGCCCATCGTTCGGGCTGCGCCCTGTCTCGAACCGGAGGGTCTGACGTGTTCCGCGTGTTCCGCACTTTCGGCCTCGCCCTCGGCCTGCTCGGCGGCGTCGTTGCCGCCCAGGCCCCTGAATTCGCGCAGCAATAC
This sequence comes from Methylobacterium sp. GXF4, assembly GCF_000272495.1. Lineage (NCBI taxonomy): Bacteria > Pseudomonadati > Pseudomonadota > Alphaproteobacteria > Hyphomicrobiales > Methylobacteriaceae > Methylobacterium > Methylobacterium sp. GXF4. Next base: position 80,437 of record NZ_AKFK01000090.1, read on the forward strand.
GCCCAGCGGCTCGGCGGCGCGGTCGACGAGCTGCGCCGGCAGGTGGCGGTGCTCGAATCGGACGCGCAGGCCTCCGGCACGACCCGCGAGGGCGCGGTCGACAGGCTGCGCACCAATCCCGACCAGCTCGTCGCCCGGCGGGGCGAGGCCGCCCAGGCCGACATCGCCCGGCTTGCCCGGCTGAGCGCCCAGCAGCAGGCCCTGACCTCGGCGACGAGTCCGCTCGGCAAGGTGGTGGCGATGCTGCGCGATCCCGACGTGCCTGTGGCGCAGGCCGCCTACCGGGACTTCAGCCCCGCTGTGCCGACCAACGCCGACGGCCTCGCCGCCGGCCTGATCGGGTTCCTGACCGCCTGGGGCGGCGCGCGCGTCCTGTCGGATCTCGGCCTGCGGCTGGTGCGCCGGCGCCCCCGCACGACGACCCGGACGGCCTGAACCGCCGCCGGTTCGGCGCGCGCGGACCCGGGAGTGTTGCTCAGGGTCTACAGCGGCTTGCGCGGAGCTTGCGTATCGAGCGTGATCCGGCCGCCTCGGTCCGGCAGAAGGCGCAAGATGCCCCGCGCGTCGAACCCCACCACGATCGATCCGGCGCTCGACGCCGCCGCCCTGCTGCGGCGCATCGGCTTCTTCGGGCTGTTCGTGATCCTGCCGGTGCTGGCGCAGGTCGCCCGGCGCGCGACCGTGATCCTGGCGCCCATCGCCGTTGTGCTGCTGATCATCGCCAGCGCGATCGACCGGCGCCAGCGCCCGGTGCGCCCGGCCGTCACCCGGCTGCTCACCGCGCCGGCCTTCCTCGCCGGCATGCTGGTGGTGCTGTGGTCGGTCCTGTCGCTGACCTGGACGCCGTTCCTCGGGCCGGCGGTGGAGCGCCTGGCGAATCTCGCGGCCACGATCGGGCTGGCCCTGCTCGGCTATTTCGCCCTGCCCGACCGGATGCGCTCGGCCAACCTCTATCTGCTGCCGCTGGGGGTGGTCGCGGGCTCGATCGTGGCGATCGTGCTCGGGCTGTTCGGCGCCCATTTGGCGCCCCCCGGGATCGACGACGACGGCGCCCTCGACCGCGGCCTGATCCTGCTGATCCTGCTGGTCTGGCCGGCTCTGGCCTGGCTCCGGTCCCGGCGGCGCGACCGCGAGGCGCTCGGCCTCGCCCTGCTGGTCGCCCTGGCGCTGACGGTCCAGCCCGACGTCACGCAGATCGCCGCCCTGGCGGTCGGCACGCTGGCCTTCGCGGTGACGAGCTACCGTCCGAAGCTCGGCGTGATGCTCACCGCGACGATCTCGGCCGCGCTGCTGGCCGTCGCGCCGCTGCTGCCGTTCCTGGCCCGCCCGATCGGCGCCGCCCTGCTCGGGCCGCTCTCGCCCGCGGTATTGTCGCTCAAGAGCTGGCAGAAGGTCGTGACCACCGATCCGGTGCGGCTCATCACTGGCCACGGTTTCGAGACGGCCCTGCGCGGGCGCCTCGTCGGGCTGCTGCCGGTGAACGCGCCGACCACGGCTCTGTTCGAGTTCTGGTACGAGCTCGGCATCGTCGGCGCGCTGGCCGCCGCCTTCGCGCTCTACGCCTCGATCCGCCGGGGCGGCCGGGACATCCCGGCGCTGATCCCGGGGGCGATGGGCTGCTTCGCCGCCGCCTTCACGGTGGCCTGCCTCGGGGTCGGGCTGACGGCGATCTGGTGGCTCAGCATCATCGCCATCGCCGTCGTGGTGTTCGTGGCGGTGGAACGCGGCCAGTTCCGCACCAGCCGCCCGAAGGTGGCAAAGCTCCATCGTCTGCGCGAGGAGTGATCCTCAGGTCACCGGTTCAGGAAACCGTGCAGCCGGATCCAGGCCAGGAAGAGGCCCGGCCAGGCGGCGGCGGGGGTGCCCGGCGCGCCCAGCCCGAACCCGTGGCCGCCACGCTCGAACAGGTGCAGCTCCGCCGGCACCCGCGCCTTGCGGAGCGCCGTGAACATCAGCAGCGGATGGTCGGCCACCGCCACCGGATCGTCGATCGCCTGGACCAGGAAGGTCGGGGGCGTCTCCGGGCCGACCTGGAGGTCCACCGAATAAGTCTTCATCTCGAACGGGGTGACCTCGTCGCCCACCAGGATCCGGCGCGTCGCGGTGCGGTCGAACGGCTTGCGCATGGTGATGACCGGGTAGATCAGCCCCGCGAGCACCGGTCGCACCGGTAGCGCGTCGGCCTCGTCCACCGGGGCGTAGAGGTCGTTGGCGGTGCCGACCGCGGTCTCGCCCATCAGGTGCCCGCCCGCGGAGAAGCCGAGCACGCCGACCCGGGCCGGATCGACGCCGTATTCCGCGCCCCGCGCCCGCACCAGCCGCAGGGCCCGCTGCGCGTCCTGCCGCGGCGCGTCGGGGCCCGCGCCCCAACCCTCCGCGGGCAGGCGGTAGACCAGCAGGAAGACCGTGATGCCGGCCGCGTTCAGGACGCGCCCGACCGGCACACCCTCGTTGCCCAGCGCGATGAACTGGTAGCCGCCCCCGGCCGCCACGATGATCGCCGCGCCGTTGGGATTGGCCGGCCGCATCGCCAGCAGGCAGGGTTTCTGGACGCGGGTGACGTCGCCCGAGACGCCCTCGACGTAGCGGTAGCCATCCGAATCGGGCCCGCTGCCGCCCCCTGGCGGCTCGCCGGGCCACAGGTCGATGACCTGGAGATCGGCTCCCGGCAGCGAGCGCGGCAGGGCGCGGATCGCCTCGTGCGGCGCCGGCTCCGGTGGTTTTTCTTCAGACTTGGCGGTGCGCAGGCCGAGAAGCGTGCTCAGGCCGGCGAGCAGCAGGCGGCGGTCGAGATGCATGAACCGGTCCCGGGCGTCGCTCAGGACCGGGCTCGGGGCGCGGGACGGACGGGCTCGGGCATGGTGCTCTCCTGAAACATCCCTCGCCCAACGTCGCAGGGCGCGGGGGCGGTTCCGGAGCGGCGCGCTCTCAGCTGCGCCGGGTGATCACGGACACGTAGAACCCGTCGGTCCCGGTGCGCAGCGGCGTCATCTGCAGGCCGTGCGCGGTCTGGCGGACGGCCGAGGCGAGGCCCGGCGGTCCCGCCGCCAGCACCGTCTCGGCCGGGACGGCGTCGAAGCGCCCGCGCCAGCGCGACAGCAGGCCGGCCACGGCGGCGTCGTTCTCCGCAGGCAGGAGCGAGCAGGTGACGTAGACGATCCGCCCGCCGGGCCGGACCAGCTTGGCCGCCCGGTCGAGCACTTGGCTCTGCTCGGCGACGCGCAGAGCTAGGCTGCCGGGGCGCAGCCGCCACTTGGCATCCGGGTTGCGCCGCCAGGTCCCCGATCCGGTGCAGGGCGCGTCGACCAGCACCCGGTCGATCGTGCCGTCGAGATCCTCGAGCACATCGGCCCGAGCCTTGCCGCTGCGCGGGGTGCGCACCTCGGCCGCGGCACCGGACCGGCGCAGGCGGTCGTGGATCGGCGCGAGCCGGCGCGGATCGCCGTCGGTGGCGATCAGGCGCGCGCCGTTGCGGGTCTGGGAGGCCAGCGCCAGGGTCTTGCCGCCGCCGCCGGCGCAGAGGTCGACGATCGTCTCTCCGGCCTGCGGATCCGCAAGCAAGGCTGCGAGCTGCGAGCCCTCGTCCTGGATCTCGTACCAGCCGTCGAGGAACTCGGCCTCGACATGAAGCGCCGGGCCGCGGCCGTCGGCGCCGATCGGGATCCGCACGCCCATCGGGGCATGCGGGGTCGGGGCGGCCCCGTGAGCCTCCAGCGCCGGCATCAGGTCGTCGCGGCCGCCGCGCAGGGCGTTGACGCGGATGTCGAGGGGCGCGCGCCGGGCCAGCGCCTTCAATTCGGGGATGAGGTCGTCGCCGAGCGCGGCCGTCAGCTCGGGCAGGACGAAGGCCGGGGCGTCGCCCGCGACCTCGGGCGGGGCCTCTTCCAGGGTGCCGGATTCGAGGCGGGCGCGCTCGTCGTCGCTCAACGGCGCCGGGGCGAAGCGCTCGCCGGAGAACAGGGCCGCCACGGACGCCGCGGCGAGGCCCTGCTGCAGCCGCAGGGAGCCGATCAGCACGGCGCGCGGCGCGTCCGAACCCATGATCCAGGCGGCGGAGGCCCGACGGCGCAGGGCGTCGTAGACCAGGCTGGCGATCCCGGCCCGGTCGCCGGACCCGGCGAAGCGGTGCGCCAGGCCCCAATCCTTCAGCGCGTCGGCGGCCGGGCGGCGGCGCTCCGCGATATCGGTCAGGACTTCGATGGCGGCGGAGCAACGGGCGGCGGGGGTCAGGGTCCGGATCCTTTCGACTGCGTCGAGGCCGACGCGAAACGGCCACGCTTGGCCCACGATGCCGCCACGGTACGGCCGAGCTTCCAGCACGATCCCGGTTCAGACCGGATCGTGGGCGGTCCCGCGGCGCGGGGCTCGCCCGTGTCGTATGGCATCCTCCCGCTGCGGGCCAGTGCGTTCCGCCCCGGGGGCATGGCCGGGAGTGCCTCAGCTCATGTCTTCTGTCGTTCGCGTCACGCTTTCCGGCATCCTTGCCGGCCTCGTCGCCGCCAGCCTCGCCGCCTGTGCGAGCGCCCCGGCCGCCGCCCCCGATCTCACCCCGCCGCCGCGCCGGCCGGTGGATGCCAAGACGCAACTCGAATACGGCAACCCGCCCCCGCCGCCGCCCGGCCGCTACTGAGATCGGGCGTCGACCTCAGGCTGATCCCCCCGGTGCCCTCAGCCTGAGGCACCGGAGCGCAGCGGAGGCCTCGAAGGAGGCCTCCGGCTAGCCGTGCGATCCCCGGAGGGCTCCTTCGAGGCGGCTGCGCCGAACCTCAGGCTGCTTCCCGCGCCCGCCGGGCCTCGTAGGCCTTGAGCCCGGCATAGACCTGCTCGAGCATCGGGAAGGCCGCCTCCGGCGCGAGCCGCCGCCCGCGGTCGATCAGGTCGCCGATGACGTGGTCGGCCTCGATCCGGCCGCCATTCTCGATGTCGCGCAGCATCGAGGCGGTGAAGGTCGAGCCCGCGGCCGTGAGCTGCGCCCGCGCCCGCTCGGCGACCACGCCGCGCGGCGCGAAGCCGCTCGCCGCCGCGACCGCCGTGCATTCGGTGTGCAGGGCGGCGACGAAGGCCGCGCCGCCGGGCGCCGCCACGATGTCGCCGACGGCGGCGCGCATCAGGGTGGTCGCCCCCGCCAGCGTGGCGAGGAACACCCACTTCTCCCACATCTCCTGAAGGATCACGTCGCTGAGGCGGGCCTGGAACTTGAGCCCGCGCATCAGGTCGTCGATCGCCTCGATCCGGGTCGAGCGCGATCCGTCCCGCTCGCCGTAGGTGATGCTGCACAGCTCGCTCATGTGCCGGATCGCCCCGTCCGGCGCGAGGGTGGCCGCGATGGCGCAGGAGCCGCCGAGCACCCGCTCCGGACCGAACGTGGCATCCAGCGCGTCGAGATGGGACATCCCGTTGAGCAGAGGCAGGATCGCGGTCTTCGGCCCCACCGCGGGCGCCAGGTCGGCGAAGGCGCTGTCGAGGTCGTAGGCCTTGCACGACAGCAGCACGAGGTCGAACGCCCCGGCCTGTGCCAACGTATCGGCCGTGACGGTGGGCGGGGCGGCCAGCTGCAGGTCGCCGAGCGGCGAGCGCAGCACCAGCCCGTTCGCCGCCAGCTTCTCGGCACGGGCCGGCCGGACCAGGAAGGTCACGTCGGCCCCCGATTCCGCGAGCCGCGCCCCGTAATAGCCGCCGGTCGCCCCGGCTCCGACGATCAGCGTGCGCATCTCAAATCTCCGAGCGGAAATGTTTATCGGCGTTCGGTTTCGTGATGGAGCGTGGGCGTCAGATCAAGCTCCGAGAAGGCGGACAGCTCCGTTCCACGGCGCGGCCTGTAGTTGCCGTACCAGTCTGGCGTCCGCCGTCACGAGCGCGGCATCCCATCGGCCCGCGGCAGCGACATAGAGCGCATCGTAGTGGGTGCATCCGATGACACTGGCGATCTGCAACGCAGCGTCCGCGATCTCATGGATGGGGCGAAGCTGAATCAGCTTCTCCAACGCCGAGATCGCCGCGCGCGCATGGTCGAGCGTGATCGCGTTGGCCCGGTGAGCGCCCAGGAGCGTGTTCCCGACCTCGACCAGCACATGCTCGGGCGCGATCCGGACCTCGTCCTCCATCAGCACCGCCTCCGCCAGATCGCTCTGCGGCTCCGGCAGGAACCACTTCACGGCGACGCAGGCATCGATGACGATCATCGTCCGTCTCGGTCGGCCCTGATCGTCGGTGTACTGTCGGGCAGCGGCTGGCGAAGAGCTTTCGCCCTGATCGTGCGGACCAAAGCGACGGCGTCGGAGGCCTGAAGGTCGTTCGTCTCCTTCAGGCCGTCCTCCTGCCGATGACGCAGGCCCGCGTCCGAGCGGCCGCCGAGATCGTCGCGCGGCAGATCGAAAACGGGCCTGTGCCGTGCGAGCGATATCCAGCTCGGTTCGGTCATGAGACCTCCTGTCAGGTCCGCGACGGGTAGTTCGGGCTCTCGCGGGTGATGGTCACGTCGTGGACGTGGCTCTCGCGCAGGCCGGCATTGGTGATGCGGATGAACTGCGCGCGCTCCTGGAAGTCCGGGATGGTCGCGCCGCCGACATAGCCCATGGCGGCGCGCAGGCCGCCGGCGAGCTGGTGCAGGACGTTGCCCACCGGGCCCTTGTAGGGGACCTGGCCCTCGATGCCCTCGGGCACGAGCTTGTGGGTGTCGTTGACCTCGGCCTGGAAGTAGCGGTCGGCCGAGCCGCGGGCCATGGCGCCCACCGAGCCCATGCCCCGGTACGACTTGTACGAGCGGCCCTGGTACAGGAACACTTCGCCGGGGGCCTCGTCGGTGCCCGCCAGCAGCGAGCCGAGCATCGCCACCGAGGCGCCGGCCGCGATCGCCTTGGCGAGGTCGCCGGAATACTTGATGCCGCCATCGGCAATGACCGGGATGTCGGCCTCGCCCGCGGCCTCGACGGCCTCCATCAGGGCGGTGAGCTGGGGCACGCCGACGCCGGCCACGATGCGGGTCGTGCAGATCGAGCCCGGGCCGATGCCGACCTTGATGGCGTCCGCGCCGGCATCGATCAGGGCCTTGGCGCCCTCGCGGGTGGCGACGTTGCCGGCGATCACCTGGACGGCGTTGGAGAGCTGCTTCACCCGGGCGACGGCGTCGAGCACCTTGATCGAGTGGCCGTGGGCGGTGTCGACCACGATCACGTCGCAGCCGGCATCGATCAGGCGCTCGGCCCGCTCGAAGCCGCTGTCACCCGTGGTGGTGGCGGCGGCGACCCGCAGGCGGCCCTGCTCGTCCTTGACCGCGAACGGGTAGGTGACGCGCTTCTCGATGTCCTTGACGGTGATCAGGCCGATGCAGCGGTAATGGTCGTCGACCACCAGAAGCTTCTCAATCCGGAACTGGTGCAGCAGGCGCTTGGCCTCGTCCTGGGTCACGCCCTCGCGGACAGTGATCAGCCGGTCCCGGGTCATCAGCTCGGCCACCGGCTGGGCGGAGTTGGTGGCGAAGCGGACGTCGCGGTTGGTCAGGATGCCGACCAGCTTGCCCCGGGAGCCGTTGGGGCCGCGCTCGACCACCGGGATGCCGGAGATCCGGTTGAGCTTCATCACCTCGAAGGCGTCGGCCAGGGTCTCGTCCGGGTGGATGGTGATCGGGTTCATCACCATGCCGGACTCGTATTTCTTCACGAGCCGGACCTGCTCGGCCTGCTCCGGCGGCTCCAGGTTGCGGTGGATCACGCCCATGCCGCCGTTGGCCGCCATGGCGATGGCCATCGGCGCCTCGGTGACCGTGTCCATCGCGGAGGCGAGGATCGGCAGGTTCAGGGGGATCGTGCGGGTGAGCCGCGAAGCGACATTCACCTCGGTCGGCATCACCGAGGAGGCGGCGGGCCGCAGGAGCACGTCGTCGAAGGTCAACCCCTCGATGATCGTTGCGGAATCTACTCGGGCCATGTGCCAACTTTCCTCGGACGGCCGCGCTGTGAGGGGGTGCGCAGCGGGATCGGGTTGGCAAGTGCCAGTATCATGGGCTCCGCGGCCGCGCCAATGCGCCGTCGCCGCGCCGCGGGGGGAAATCGCGCATGGCTCCCCCGCTTTTTCGTGACGGCGGCGCGGCTCAGCGCGGCGCCGGGGTCGCGCCCTTGTCGGTATATTCCGGCGGCAGGCCGACATAGTCGCCCAGGATGCCGTCGATGCCCGGCGCCCGGCCGAAGGCCTCGCAATCCGGGTCCAGGGGCGCCTCGCCCAGCGTGGTCACCCGGATGCGGTCCCAGGTCGGCAGGGTGTTCGGGGCGTTGAACGGATCGTCGCCGGTGGCGAGCATGAAGCCGAAATCCTGGCCGAACTCGCCCGCGAGGTCGTAGGCGTCGCTGGCGCGGGAGAAGCGCGGCTGGCTGGTGAACGAGTTCGCGGCCCCGCCCCAAACCATCGCGGCGCGTTGCTCGCGGCGACGGTCCAGCGCCTCGGCCTCGACCGTCAGGCTGCCGAGGCCGATCGGGATCCGCGGGATCGGGATGCGGCCGACGCCCTCGGCGACGCTCAGCCCGAGCTGCGAGGCGACGGTGACGCCGGCCGAGCCCGCGATGGTGGCGCCGGCGCCGAGGAGGTCGGTGGGCTCCACCCGGGTGACCTGCGCACGCACGGTCAGGTCGGCGTCGCGGCCGGTCACGATGTCATAGCGCAGCGACAGGTCGTAACAGAGCGCCCGGTCGGCGGCGTTGGCGATCAGGCGGCGCTCGACTTGCGTCAGCGGCGCCGCGCCCTCGACATCGGCGTGGAACGCCGTCGGGATGATCCGCACGGTGCGGGCCTTGGCCAGAGCCGGACGGTCCACGTAGAGCCGCGAGGCCGAGGCCACCGCGCTGCTCGCCTTCAGCCGGTCGTAGCGCGTGAGCGAACCGCGATCGTTCAGCAGCACGGTGCCGCAGGCCGCGACCGTCGACAGGAGCGCGACGGCGACGGCGATCCGCGACAGGGAACGGCGCTTACTCGGACTGGGCTGCATCGATTGTCTCGTGGCCGGCACCGCGCCGGTATCGACGGCCGGAAGACCGCTCGTCGCAAACGTAGCCATTGGACCACCCGCACAAAAGGTGGTGTTCGGTCACGATGCAACCCCTGTTGCGTTGCGGATACAGGCGCGAAACACGACCGTGCGAGATCGCGGCCCCGCCGTGCAACCGTCCCGGCGCGCTACGCGTCTGCTGTCCGATGCCCGCCCCGACCCAAAAACCGTTCTGGATCGTCCCCCTGACGGTGGCGACCGCCCTGTTCATGGAGAACACCGATTCCACGGTGATCGCCACGGCGCTGCCCAGCATCGCGACGAGCCTCGGCGAGGATCCGATCGCCCTGAAGCTGGCGCTCACCTCGTATCTCGTCAGCCTCGCGATCTTCATCCCGGTGAGCGGCTGGATGGCCGATCGCTACGGGTCGCGCACGGTGTTCCGAGCGGCGCTAATCGTGTTCATGATCGGGTCGCTGGCCTGCGCGGCGGCCAACGGCCTGGCGTGGTTCGTGGCCGCGCGGTTCCTCCAGGGCATGGGCGGGGCCATGATGGTGCCGGTGGGCCGCCTCGTGGTGCTGCGCAGCGTTCCGAAATCGCAGCTCGTGACCGCGCTCGCCTACCTGACCTTCCCGGCCCTGGTCGGCCCGGTGATGGGGCCGCCGCTCGGCGGTCTGATCACGACCTGGTTCGACTGGCGCTGGATCTTCTTCATCAACCTGCCGATCGGCTGCGCCGGGATCGTGCTGGCCAGCCTCTATTTCGAGGACATCCGCGAGCCGGAGCGGCCGCCGCTCGACATCGCCGGCTTCTTCCTGCTCGGCACCGGCCTCGCCGCCCTGATGCTGGGGCTGGCCTCGATGGGGCGCCACCTCCTGCCGGCCTCGGTGTCCTGGGGATGCCTGGCGGCGGGCGCGGTGCTGCTGCCGCTCTACTTCGTCCATGCGCGGCGGGTCGCCCACCCGATCGTGCGGCTCGACCTGATGAACCGCGCGACCTTCCGGGTCGCGATCCTCGGCGGCAGCCTGTTCCGGATCGGGACCGGGGCGATCCCGTTCCTGCTGCCCCTCATGCTGCAGGTCGGGTTCGGGCTCGACGCCCTGCATTCCGGGCTGATCACCTTCGCGGCGGCGGCCGGGGCGATGTTCGTGAAGGCCCTGGCGCCCAAGATCCTGCGCCGCCTCGGCTTTCGCACAGTGATGGTCTCGAACGCCGTGCTCGCCTCGGCCTTCCTGGCGGTGAACGGGCTCTATACGGCCGACACGCCGCACTGGATCATGATCGCGCTGCTGTTCATCGGCGGCTGCTCGCGCTCGGTGCAGTTCACCTGCGTCAACGCCATCGCGTATGCGGACCTCGAATCCCGGGAGATGAGCGCGGCCACGAGCTTCGCCAGCGTCTGCCAGCAGCTGTCGCTGAGCCTCGGGGTCACCCTCGGGGCCCTGGCGCTGGAGGGCACCGCCGGCCTCCATGGCCGGACCCGGATCGAGGCCGCCGATTTCGGGCCGGCCTTCTTCGCGGTCGCCGTGCTGTCGGCCCTCTCCGTGCTGGCCTTCCGCAAGCTGACGCCCGATGCCGGCGCCGAAATTTCCGGCCGCCGGATGGTCGCCGCGACCCCGCCGGCCACGCCCGAGCTGAAGCCCCGGGCGAGCTGAGACGGTCAGGCTGCGGCGCGGGCCGGGGCGCGTCCGCCGGCCTTCTTGGCGCCGGCACCGCGGGCGGCCGAGCTCGTGCCGGCGGCCTTGGCCGGCGCGCGCTGCGGGGCCGGACGTTCGGCCGCCTGCCCGGCACGCCAGCCCTGCCAGCTCCAGGCGCCCGGGCCCGTGAGCGCATAGATCAGGAAGCCGCCCGCCAGGCCGAGATCGGCCAGCATCAGCGTCCGCTCGGCCACCGCCGCCGGCCCGACGAATTGCCAGAAGGCGTGCAGCATCACCGCCGTCACCGCCGCGAAGGCGGCGAGCGCCAGCCCGGTCAGGCGCGGCAGCACGCCGAGGATCAGGGCGAGCGGGCCGAAGACCTGCACCACCACGGCCGCGGTGGCGACGCCGTTCGGGAACGGCATGCCGCTGCCAGCGAGCGTCAGCGCGAAGCCCGAGACGTTGAGCGCCCGGGCGATCCCGGTCGGCAGCAGCGCGGCGGCCAGGAGCAGGCGCGCGGCGAGAAGGGTTCCGTCCTGGGCGCGGGCGATCATGGTCGAATCCGGTCGGCTGTGAGGGCTGACCGGAGGGTGGCGGATTCTCTTGAAGGCTGGGTTAAGTCCGCTGTTTTCAAGGGCGCATCGTCTTTGTCCGAAAGCCGGCCTCCACCTTTCGGGACGATGCTCAGCCCGCGACCCCGCCCCGGAACAGCCGGCCGCGCTCGGTCCAGAGCACCACCAGGACGGCCAGGCCCCCGAGGGCGGCGTAGCCGATCCCGACCGGCAGCACGGTCCCGTCGAAGGCCTGGCCGATTACGTAGCCGGAGAACGCCCCCAGGATCGTCGTGTAGAAGCCGACGAACGACGAGGCCGTGCCCGCGATGGCCCCGAGCGGCTCCAGCGCCAGGGCGTTGAAGTTCGGCAGGGCGAAGCTCATCAGGAACTGGTTCACCGCCAGGATCGTCAGGAACGCCGCCAGGGGCGGGTGGCCGTGATAGGCGAGGCCGACGCCGACCTGGGCGATCGCCACCAGCGTGAAGGCGATGATGCCGGCATGCGACAGCGCCCGCATCCCGAGCAGCCGCACGATCCGGGCGTTGATCAGCGTCGCCGCCCCCATGGCGCCGGCCACCAGCCCGAAGGCCAGGGGGAAGAGCGGCCCGAGATGGTAGAGCCCGGTGTCGAACACCTGCTGGGCCGAGCCGACATAGCCCATGATGCAGCCGGTGAGCAGGCCGAGCGCCGTGGCGTAGCCGATGGAGACCCGGGTCGTGACGGTGGTGCGCACCGCGTCCCAGGTCGCCCCGAGCGAGAGCGGGCGGCGATATTCCGGATGCAGGGTCTCCGGCATCCGCAGCGAGAACCAGACGGTCAGCCAGAAGGCCAGCGCCAGCATCGAGACGAACACGTAGACCCAGGAGCCCAGCGCCAGCATCAGGCCGCCGATCGCCGGGGCGATCATCGGGACGATCAGGAAGACCATCATGGTGAGCGACATCACGCTCGCCATCTCGCGCCCGGCGAAGCGGTCGCGCACGATGGCCACGGAGAGCACGCGCCCGCCGGCCGCGCCGATACCCTGGATGACCCGGGCCGCCAGCAGCCAGCCGAAGCTCGGCGCCACCATCGCGAGCCCGCAGCCGACCACGTAGATCGCCAGGCTGGTGAGCAGCACCTTCCGGCGCCCGAACGTGTCCGAGATCGGCCCGTAGGCGAGCTGGGCGACGCCGAACCCGGCCATGAACACGTAGACGAGGAGCTGCAGCCGGTTCGGATCGGGCACGGAGAACCGCGTCTCGATCGCCGGGAAGGCCGGGAGCAGGTTGTCGATCGAGATGGCGGTGACCGCCATCATCAGCGCGATGATGGCGACGAACTCGGTGAAGCCCGGCCCCGAGCGCGTCTGCGGGGCGCGCGCCTCGTGGACCGGCGGGTTGGGCCGGATCGCGACTGTCACAATGGGCACTCGTGCTGCGAAGGGATCGCCCGAGCGAGGCGCCCCCTTCGCGGCACGCTTATGGCCGTCGCGCCTGCGCGATGCAGCTCAGGCCGGCACCGGGTGCAGGGCCGGCGCCCGGGGATTGCGCCCGACGAAGCCCGCCATCAGGGCGGCGACCAGGCAGAGCAGCCCGGCCGACACGAAGGCGCCGAGATAGCTCCCGGTATCGGTCCGGACCATGCCGGCGAGCCAGGCGGCCGAGGCGGCGCCGATCTGGTGGGACGCGGCGATCCAGCCGAACATGAGCGCGGCGTTCTCCTCACCGAAGGATTTTCCGGCGAGCTGCACGGTGGGCGGCACGGTGGCGATCCAGTCGAGCCCGTAGAACACCGCGAACAGCGACAGCCCGTAGAAGCTCAGGTCGAACGAGTAGGGCAGGAAGATCAGCGACAGGCCGCGCAGGCCGTAATACCAGGCGAGCAGCTTGCGCGAATCGAACCGGTCGGTGAGCCAGCCCGAGGCCGTGGTGCCGATCAGGTCGCAGATGCCCATGACCGCGAGGAGGCCCGCCGCCGTCACCTCGGCGATGCCGTGATCGATGCAGGCTGGGATCAGGTGGGTGCCGATCAGCCCGTTGGTCGAGGCGCCGCAGATGAAGAAGGTGCCGGACAAGAGCCAGAAATCCTTGGATTTCAGGCCGGTCCGCAGGCCGCGCAGGGCCCGGATGGCGGGATTCTCGGTGAAGGTGGGCGCCGGGGTCACCGTCGTCTCGCCGTAGCGGGGCAGGCCGAGATCCGCCGGACGGTCGCGCAGCAACAGGGCCGCCACCGGGATCAGGGCCAGGGTCACAGCGGCGACCAGCAGCGACACCGAGCGCCAGCCCTGCCCGACCGCGAGCGAGGCCAGAGCCGGCAGGAAGATCAGCTGCCCGGTCGCGCTGCTCGCGGTGAGCAGCCCGACCACGAGGCCGCGGCGCTTGCCGAACCAGCGGCCCGCTACGGTGGCACCGAGGACGTTGGCGACCATGCCGGAGCCCGAGCCGACCACGATGCCCCAGAGCAGCACCATCTGCCACGGCGCCGTCATCAGGCTGGTGGCGGCCGTGCCCACGGCCAATACGAAGAGCGAGCCGCAGACCGAGGCGCGCAGGCCGAACCGCTCGATGATCGCCACCGCGAACGGCCCGATCATGCCGTACAGGAAGATGTTGAGCGCGATGCCGACGCTGATCGTGGCGGCGGTCCAGCCGAATTCCCGCTCCCAGGGGACGATCAGGATGCTCGGCGTCGCCCGCACCCCCGCCCCGATCAGCAGCACCAGGAAGGTCACCGCGACCACGATCCAGGCATAGTGCAGGCGCGGCACGGGCGGCGCCGGCAGTGTCTCGACGGGTGCGGCCATGTCTAAGCTCCGGGGTGCGAGACGATCGGTCAGGAGGCGGCGATGAGGGCTTCCGCCAGGGCGGCGACGGCCTTGGGATCGACCTGCGCGTTGATCCGGGCCTGGGCCGCCCGCCAGTACGGCGTCGCCGCCGCGACGGCCTCGCGGCCGAGATCCGTCAGGACGACGATGCGCTCGCGCGCATCCTGGCCCGGCTCGATCCTCACGAGGCCGCGCCGCTCCAGCGGGTCGAGGTTGCGGGCCATGGTGGTCCGCTCCAGAACCGCCTCGACGGCCAGCCGGGTCAGCGGTGTCGGTCCGAGCCGCTCCAGGCGGCGCAGGATCGAGAATTGCGTCACCCGGAGCCCGGCCGGACGCAGGGCCGCGTCGTAGGACGCCGTGAGGGCGCGGGTCGCCTGGCGAAGCGCGACGCAGGTGCAGGGCTCGGTCGGAGAATCCGTGGTCACGATGCGTGTATATGCACGTATTTCGATGCGGACAAGCCGGGCCTGACGGTTCGTCCGGTTCGACACGCGAGAACCGGGAATTGCGGCCGCCTGTCATCGACACGGCGGATCACCCTGCTATCGCTGCGCCGGCAGGCTCCCGGTTCGTGAGAGGCGCGATGACATTGGAAACCGCCACGGCGTTGTCATCCTCGGAACAGAAGTCGGCCCGGACAGGGCTCATCGAGGCCGCGGCCGAGACCGTCGCCGAGCAGGGCGGGCCCGGCGGCTTCGTCCGCGACCTGTTCGGGCGCGTGACCCCCGAAGATCTGGCCCCCTACCCGGCCGATGCGGTCGCCGATCTCGCGGTCCGGGCGCGCGCCCTCCTGTCCGAGCCGCGCAGGCCCGGCGATCCGGCCCGGGTGCATCTGAGCGACGTCGCGCTGGTGCGCGACGGTCGGCCCCGGGAGATGACGATCGTCGAGATCGTCAACGACAACCGCCCATTTCTGCTGGATTCGACCCTGGCCGAGCTCACCGAGCAGGGCCTGACGCCGGATCTCGTCGCCCACCCGATTCTCGGGGTCGAGCGCGACGCGTCCGGCGCGCTGGTGCGCGTGGTCGGCGAGACCACCGCCGACGCCCATGGCAGCCTGGCGCGCGAGAGCTTCATCCATCTCCATCTCGGCCGCCTCGACGGCGAGGCCCGCGAGCGCCTGGTGGACGCCCTCGCCCAGGTCTACCGGGACGTGGCCCTGGCGAGCGACGATCACGATGCCATGCTGGCCCGGATCGCCGAGCTGTCCGACAGCCTCGGCCGCGCCCCCTCCCCGCTGCCGGAGGCCGAGATCGCCGAGGCGCGCGCCTTCCTGGACTGGCTGCGGGACGGCCAGTTCCTGGTGCTGGGGATGCGCCAGCACGGCATCGCCGGCGACGCGCATCCGCTGATCGAGGGGTCGAGCCTCGGTGTGCTGCGCGATCCGGGCACCACGCCCCTGCGGCGGGGCCGGACGCCGGTGGATTACACGCCGGAAATCCTCGCCTTCCTGGAGGAGCCGCAGGCGCTGATCATCACCAAGGCGAGCGCGAAGTCCCGCGTCCACCGGGTGTCGTATCTCGACTATATCGGCGTGAAGCTGTTCTCGGCCACCGGCAAGCTCTCGGGCGAGGTGCGGATCGTCGGCCTGTTCACGGCCGCCGCCTATACCAGCCCGGCGCGCGAGGTGCCGGTGCTGCGCCGCAAGGTCGAGGCGGTGGCCGAGCGGGCCGGCCTCGACCCGACCAGCCATGCCGGGCGCAGCCTGCTGGCGGTGCTGGAGACCTACCCGCGGGACGAGCTGTTCCAGATCGATATCGAGCGCCTGTACCGGTTCACCCTGGCGATCGCCAACCTCGCCGACCGGCCGCGGATCCGGGTGCTGTCGCGCCCGGACCGGTTCGGCCGTTTCGTGTCGCTGCTGGTCTTCGTGCCGAAGGACCGGTTCGATTCGACCGTGAGCGCCCGGATCGCCGCCTATCTGGCCGAGGCCTATGGCGGCCGGCCGAGCGCGGCCTATTCGGAGCTGCCCGAAGGTCCCCTGGCCCGGACCCACTACATCATCGGCCTGCCCGACGAGGGCGCGCCGGAGCAGGACCCCGCCGCCCTGGAGGCCGGCATCGCCGCGCTGGTCCGCACCTGGGGCGACGCCCTGGGCGCGGCCCTGGCGGAGGCCCATGACGGCGGCCAGGCCCGCCAGCTGGCGGCGCGTTACGCCGAGGCGTTCTCGGCCGCCTACCGGGACAATTTCCCGCCGGACGCGGCGGTCGCCGACATCGCCATCCTCGAGGCGCTGAGCGACGCACGGCCGCGCGCCGTGCATCTCGGGCGCCGGGCGGGTGATTCCGACGCGCAGGTCCGCCTGAAGGTCTTCTCCCGCGGCACCGCCATCGCCCTGTCCGACCGGGTACCGGTGCTGGAGAATCTGGGGTTCCGCGTCATCGACGAGCGGACCTACCGGGTCCGGCCGGCGGGGCTCGACGAGTCCGCCCGGATCTGGCTGCACGACATGCGGCTCGAGCGCGCCAGCGGCGCCGCGATCGATCTCGCCACGCTGGAGCAGCCTCTCGAGGAGGCGATGCTGGCATTGGCCGACGGCGCGGCGGAATCCGACGGCTACAACCGACTCGTGCTGGAAGCCGCCCTCCCCTGGCGGGATGCGGCCCTGCTCCGGGCGCTCGGGCGCTATCTGCGCCAGCTGCGGATCCGCTACGGCCAGGATTACATGGCCGGCACGCTGAGCCGCCATCCCGGTATCGCCCGGGCGATCGTCAACCTGTTCCGGACCCGCTTCGATCCGCAGACCGAGGGCGACCGGGCCGCGCAGGAAGCGGAGACCCGCTCCCTGATCGAGGAGGCCTTGGGCGACGTCACCAGCCTGGACGATGACCGGATCCTGCGCCGGTTCGTCAACCTGGTCGAGGCGGCGGTGCGGACCAACTTCTTCCAGAAGGCCGCGGATGGCGGCCCCCGGGAGACGATCAGCTTCAAGTTCGCCTGTGCCAAGGTGACGGCGATGCCGCTGCCGCGGCCGTTCTTCGAGATCTTCGTCTATTCGCCCCGGGTGGAGGGCGTGCATCTGCGCTTCGGCTACGTCGCCCGCGGCGGCCTGCGCTGGTCCGACCGGCCGGAGGATTTCCGCACCGAGATCCTGGGCCTGGTGAAGGCGCAGCAGGTCAAGAACGCGGTCATCGTGCCGGTGGGCGCCAAGGGCGGCTTCTTCCCCAAGCGCCTGCCGCCCGCCTCCGACCGGGCGGCCTGGATGCAGGAGGGTACCGAGAGCTACCGGATCTTCATCCGCACGCTGCTCGAGCTCACCGACAACATCGTCGACCAGGCGATCGTCCCGCCGCCCGACACGGTGCGGCACGATCCCGACGACGCCTACCTGGTTGTGGCCGCCGACAAGGGCACCGCCACCTTCTCGGACATCGCCAACGCCCTCTCCCTGGAGAAGGGCCACTGGCTCGGCGACGCCTTTGCGTCCGGCGGCAGCCACGGCTACGACCACAAGGGCATGGGCATCACCGCCCGGGGCGCATGGGAGGCGGTGCGGCGCCACTTCCGCGAGATCGACATCGACGTCCAGACGGACCCGATCACCGTGGTGGGCGTCGGCGACATGTCGGGCGACGTGTTCGGCAACGGCATGCTGCTCTCGCAGAGCCTCCGGCTGATCGCGGCCTTCGACCATCGCGACATCTTCCTCGACCCCAATCCCGACGCGGCGAAGAGCTTCGCCGAGCGCCGGCGCCTGTTCGATATGGGCCGCTCCTCCTGGGCGGATTACGACCGGTCCCTGATCTCCGAGGGCGGCGGGGTGTTCTCGCGCAGCCTGAAGACCATTCCGCTCTCGGACCAGGCCCGGGCGGCCCTCGGCTTCGACCGTGACGAGGCGACGCCGACCGAGCTGATGCAGGCGATCCTGAAGGCGCCGGCCGACCTCCTCTGGTTCGGCGGTATCGGTACCTATATCCGCGCCACCACCGAGACCGACGAGGATGCGGGCGACCGCGCCAACGACGCCGTGCGGATCACCGGCCCGGAATTGCGGGTGAAGGCGATCGGCGAGGGCGCCAATCTCGGCCTGACCCAGCGCGGACGCATCGAGGCGGCGCGGGCCGGCATCCGGCTCAACACCGACGCGATCGACAATTCCGCCGGCGTCAACACCTCCGACGTCGAGGTGAATATCAAGATCGCCCTGATGGTCCCCGAGCGCGACGGGCGGCTCGATTACGATGCGCGCAACCGGCTGCTGGCCGCCATGACCGACGAGGTCGGGCGGCTGGTCCTGCGCAACAACGAGCTTCAGACCCTGGCACTGTCGCTCGCCCAGCGCGGCGGCCTCGGCGAGACCGGCTTCGCCATGCGCACCATGCAGGCGCTGGAGGCCGAGGGGCGGCTCGACCGGGCGGTGGAGTACCTGCCGGACGATGCCGCGATCACCGAGCGGATGCGCCGCGGCGAAGGGCTGACCCGGCCGGAATACGCGGTGCTGCTCGCCTACGCGAAGCTGTCGCTCCACGACGCGATCCTCGCGAGCACCGTGCCGAACGACCCGTATTTCGACCGCGAATTGCAGCGCTACTTCCCGAAAGCCCTGCGCGAGCAGTTCCCGGACGCCGTGAAGGGCCACAGGCTGCGCCGCGAGATCATCTCCACGGCTCTGGCCAACATCATCGTCAACCGGGGCGGCCCGTCTCTGGTCACGCGGCTCGTCGACGGGACCGGGGCGGATGCCGCGACCATCGCCAAGGCCTACGCCATCACCCGGGACGCCTTCGGGCTGATGGAGCTCAACATCGCCATCGACGGGCTGGGCGGCGGCCTGTCCGGGCAGGACCAGCTGGGCCTCTACGCCGAGGTGCAGGGCCTGCTGACCAACCGGATCGTTTGGTTCATCCGCAACCTCGACCTGACCGGCGGCCTCGCCCCGCTGGTGGCGCGCTACCGCGACGGCGTCGCGGCGGTCGAGGCGGCTTTGCCGAAGGTGCTCGATGCCGAGGCGCTCACCGCCATCGGCGACCGGGCGACGGAACTCGAAGGTCACGGCATGGCCCGGGAGCAGGCCCGGCGGCTCGCCTCGCTCAACGCCCTGATCTCCGCGCCGGATATCGTGCGCGTCGCCGAGGCCAGCGGCCGCCCGGTCGAGGAGGTGGCGGCGACCCATTTCGCCCTGGAACACGCGTTCCGGCTGGACGAGCTCGCCGCCGCGGCCCGGACCGTGCCGGTGGCCGACACGTTCGACCGGGTCGCGTTGGAGCGGGCGGTCGCCGGCATCGCCGCCGCCCACCGCAAGCTCACCGCCGAGGTGGTGGCCGATCTCGGGGCCGGCCCGGAGGCGGTCGAGGCTTGGACCAAGGCCCGCGGCGCGCCGCTGGTCCGCATCCGCGACGCGGTGGACGCGATCAGCGCCTCGGGCCTGACGGTCTCGAAGGCGACCGTGGCGGCGAGCCTGCTCGGCGACTTGGTGCGGGCGGATTAGGCGAATGCGCCCCTGCCGAAGCGGCCGGCCTTACCCTCATTCCGAATGAGGCACGGGTCCCCCTCTCCCGCACGGGTGAGGGAGCCGGGCGGATCCCACAGATAACGATGTGGACCCCTCACAGCGGTGCGGGCCGGGGGCGCGCACCCTGCAGGCCACGATGCGTCAGAGGCTGGATCGGACACCGCGATTCGGGCGCCCGACTCGCGGAATCGTTCGCTACGCGCCTGGCGCAGAGGCCGAGAACAGCCGGCTGCCGGTCCGACTGACGGCGGTGACGGTCAGGCCGAGGCCGAGGATCGAGACGGCGGCGGCGATCAGCGGCAGCTGGCCGTAACCGGCACCCAGCGTCAGGGCCGTGCCGCCGAGCCAGGCGCCGGTGGCGTTGCCGAGGTTGAACGCGCCCTGGTTCAGCGTCGAGGCGAGGTTCGGGGCGTCGCTCGCGGCCTCGACCACCCAGATCTGCAGCGGCGAGACCAGCGCGAAGGCGAGGCCTGCCCAGAGGACCAGCACGGCCACGGTCGGGATCGCGTGATGGGCGACCCCCGCCAGGACCAGCAGCACCGCCACGATGCCGATGAACCCGCCGATGATCGTCGCCATCAGGCCTCGGTCGGCGAAGTGGCCGCCCGCGAGGTTGCCCACGGTCAGGCCGATTCCCGCGGCGAACAGCACGCCGGTCACGCCCTGCGGCGAGAACCCGGTCACGCCGGTGAGAAACGGCGTGATGTAGGTGAACACCGTGAAGAAGCTGACCGACGATAGGGTGGAGATCAGCATCGGCCGGAGCACGGGCCAGCGCCCGAGCGCCCGGAACTCCTTCACGAGGCCGCCGCGTGTGCCGGGCAGGCCGGAGGGCACGAAGGTCTGGATCGCCAGGCCGGCGGCGACCCCGATCGCGACCACCGCCCAGAAGGTCGAGCGCCATCCGGCGACCTGGCCCAGGGCGGTGCCGAGCGGGACGCCGAGCACGTTGGCGAGGGTCAGGCCGGCGAACATCAGGGAGACCGCCTGGGTCCGCTTCTCGCGCGGCACAAGATCCCGCGCCACCACGGCGCCGATGCCGAAGAACGCCCCGTGCGCGAAGGCGGTGACGACGCGGGCCACCATCAGCAGGCCGTAGGTCGGCGCCAGGGCGCAGCCGATATTGCCGATGAGGAACACCGCCATCAGGGCGAGCAGCGCCGTCTTGCGGGGCAGCCGCGCGGTGGCGATCGCCACGATCGGAGCGCCCACCACCACGCCCATGGCGTAGCCGGACACGAGATAACCCGCCTGCGGGATGGTCACGCCGAAGCTTTGGGCGACCTCGGGCAGGAGGCCCATGATGACGAATTCGGTGGTGCCGATTCCGAACGAGGCGACGGCGAGGGCGAGGATCGGCAAGGGGGGCACGGCGACCTCCTACAAACGGGAGACAGGCGTCGCATTGTGCGGCGCAGCATGCCGTAAGGATGGGCCGCATCGCGCTTTTGCATAGCGATGCAGACGCGACGCACGGTTGCGTCGCGTGCAAGGAGGCCCTCGCGGAGCTGTTCGGATTGCTCAGGCCCGGGTGCTGCCCCGCTCGGTCAGCCGCGGCGGGATCAGGACGCGCTCGCCCGCGGCCGCATCCGTCGCGGACATCCGGTCGAGCATCGCCAGGGTGGCCTCGACCAAGGCCGGGACGTCCTGGTCGAAGCTGGTCAGATCATAGCCGCCCCATCCCGCCGCCGGGATGTCGTCGTAGCCGATCACCCGGACATCCTCGGGCACGCGCCGACCCGCGCGCCGCAGGGCGTCGATTGTGCCGAGCGCGCAGAGATCGTTGGCGCAGAAGATGCCGTCGACCGGACCTTCGGCGCAGAGCTGTGTCGCCGCCTCCGCGCCGCCCTCGTAGGTATAGGCCGATCCGGCAACGCGCGGCTCGGGCCTACCGGCTTCGCGCAGGGCCTCGCGGAAGCCGGTCAACCGCTCGGTGCTGGCGGGGCTGATGGCGGGACCGGCCACGAAAGCGGGATGGCGCACGTCGCGGGCGTGCAGGAGGCGGGCGGCCTGCCGCCCGCCGAGGGCGTTGTCGGAGCCGACCGAGCCGACCCGCGCGGCCGTCACCGGAGCGTTGAACGAGACGACCGGGATTCGTGAGGCCGAGAGCGTCTCGGCGGCGTCCTGGGAGAGGACCGCCAGGGCGCTGACGATCGCGTCGACCCGGTACTGGGCGAGGCGGGCCGCAACGGCATCGAGGGTGTAATCGCTGTCGACCGGGACCAGCACGATCTGGTTGCCGGCTTCCCGCAGGCATGCCGCGAGGCTCTGGACGACCCGCGCGTAGAAGGCATTCTCCAGGCCGCCGACCACCAGGGCCACGAGGCCGGACCGGTCGGTCAGCATGATCTTGGGGATCAGGCTCGGCTGGAAGCCGAGGGTCTCCGCCGCGGCCAGGACCTTCTCGCGCGTCCGGGCCGACACGCTCGCCCCCGGCGTGAAGGTGCGGGACACCGCCGATTGCGAGACCCCGGCGAGGCGGGCGACCTCGATCGACGTCGGGTAGCGCTTCGAGACCATGATCGGCGTGTATCGCTGCGGCAGATGACGCTCTTAGGTTGAGCGCTCCGTCCGCCGTGTCACGCTTCCGGGCGGGTCCTGTCAAACGGATCCGCCGCGACCGGCGCGGGCTTCTACTCCACCGGCGCCTTCTTGCGGCCCCGCGTCTTCGGCGCGGGGGCGGCGGGGGCGGCGGGGGCTTCCTCCA